>JBELAB010000001.1:0-30039 GCA_049509275.1 Syntrophobacteraceae bacterium
CCGTAAAAGCCATTCCGTCCGCCTAAGGATTCGAATTATTTCCTGAAACTGTTTCTATAGCGGAAAAACGCCAGTTTGTAAACCTGCCATTCTCAAAAGCCAACAACACCTGTCCTCCCTGTTCTGTCCTCCCTGTCCTTGTTTATGCGCATTTATTAGGAGACATTGCAGGAGAGGAGAGCGAACCAATGAGGATTACGGTCAACATACCTGATGCCTTGAATGAGAACCTGAAGCGGGAGGCATCCAATCGCGGTGTCTCGGTCTCACGCCTGGCCAGTGAAGCTTTGAGCCACTACATTCTCGATTCGAGAAGAAAAGCCCTTGGGAGAAAAGTTCTAGAACTCGCCGGGAAGGCGGGCGTATCTGAGCAAGCGGATACCATCCTGCATGAAGGAAGACGCGATGATAGGGCTTGATACGGGTCTTTTCGTCGAACTTCTGCGCAGCGGCCCTCAAGCCGTAGCCCTATGGGAGCAACTAATAGAGGGCGAAAAGGAGGCGCTCGTCTCCTGCCTCACACTTTTCGAGATCGAGCGGCTCGCCTTGAAGGGGGCAATATCAGAGGGGCCGAGGTCCTGCTCGAAGGCATCCAGGCAGTCTGCCGGCTTCATTGGATACACACACCGGAGCTGGTTTCCCAGGCTGCTCGCATAAGCCCCGGGATCGGGATTTCCGCATTGGACTCGCTCATCCTTGCAGCCTTTCTCGCCGAGAACGTCGCCACCGTGTACACTACCGATTCCCATCTTGAATTATACCGGAAAAAGGGGATTGAAATCGCCAGGCTCTAAGCGACAGGCGCCGCGCTTTCTTCCGGCCATCCAATTGGCCATAGTGAGGCCCAATTGGCAAAAGTTTGCTTTGGCGGCGAGGAATTTTAAAGTAATATCAGGTTAAAGAAAATCTAATCTGCACGGCGTCTTGCGCAGCCCTCTTTTTTTCTGCGGTCCACGTGAAATAGAGGAGGAGACAGATGGAAAAAACAATCCGCAACAGTAAACTAACACTTGTCCAGGGCGATCTTACGGAACTGGCGGTAGATGCAATCGTCAATGCCGCCAACTCAGGGCTTCAGTTAGGGGGCGGCGTTGCCGGCGCCATCCGGACCAAAGGGGGCCCGAGCATTCAGGAGGAGTGCAACCGGATAGGCCCGATCCGGGTGGGCGAGGCCGTTGTTACCGGAGGCGGCAATCTTAAGGCCCCCTACGTAATTCATGCAGTCGGCCCGTCGTACGGCGAGGGCGACGAGGACGAAAAGCTGCGGAACGCAACCCTCAACAGTCTTAAGCGCGCAAGTGAAAGGGGAATGAAATCCATTGCATTTCCAGCCATCAGTACCGGTATTTTTGGCTTCCCCAAGGACAGGTGCGCCCACATCATGTTGAAAACCGTTTCTGAATTTCTGGAAAGCCAGGAAACGAATTTGGAAAGGGTAATCCTGTGTCTATGGTCCGGAGACGACCTCAAGTTGTTCGAGAAAACTCTAGGTGAAGTTAGAATTGGCGAGTGAGAGGTGAGGGGACGATGTCATCTCCGGCCAGCCTCCTTTCAGTGTTATATTCAGGAGAGGATATTTCACGGGATCTTGAACAATACCGGGAGTATGCGGGCTTCATGCAGCTTTTGTATCAGTTGCACTGCTCCATAAATCCAGATGAAATAACTGGCGTCCAGGAGAGCTTTTCTTAGTTGCTTCGTTTTGATCGTGCAAGTGTCGGGTTCCGAGTAGAGGGACATATTCGGGAAAAATCTGGGCACCCGTTCCATGTACGATTGAAATTGCGGGCCGTGCACCGCCTTCATACCCGCTTCCTCCGAGCGGATTATGAAAGGGTAATAAAGCCCGAATGAGAGCGTGAACAAAGCGATAATCAGAAGGCTTCCGGAAGCGAGCCCGATTCCGGCGACGCCGATCAGGCTGAACAGGTAGAGCGGATTTCGCGTTACCGAGTAAGGTCCAAATTCCACCAGGGTGCTTGTCTTATGGCCGGAAATGAAGATAGAGCTCCAGACCCTGCCAAAAGCGCAGACTATGACGCAGGCAAGGCCTGCGAAATCAATGAGGATCTGCCGAAGACCGTTCTCAATCCTGTTGCCGCTTGCCATCAGCAGCAAAAAGACTAACAGGGCGAACAGCCTCGTGTGGATGATTCGCACTTTCGAATTTGATCCGGCGCCAAAAAAGGTCATTTCTGCAATTCCATCAAGCAAGGCCTTAGGCCGTTTTTTTCCAAAGTCCGCCGAAACTTATGACAGGATGACTGCATATAGAAAAGAGGAGAGGAAAACAAGTGAATTTCGTCGAATCTTGATTTTGTGAACCCATCTTTGAGGTGGTGTCGAATTCGGCGTCCCATGCCGGAGGAAAATGGTTGACATTTTATTGCAATCCATATTATTAAGTATTGGTTCCATCGCCCAAGAAGGGAATGAAGGACGTTGCTCGCTCTTATTTGCGCTCATTTTCACGCTCTTATTTGCACTCATTTTCACGCTCTTTATAGGGATCAAGGCGTCCGGTTCCATTCGTTTGGGCATTTCCTCGTGTTGAATGCGTCGGATGCATCCTCGTGGAACCGGGCATTAACCATGAGAGCTTTTCAGGCGCCCCCGAAGGAAAGCACTTTCGGTCTGGCAGGAAAGAATCGCAAGGTTTTGGCTCAAAACATCTGATGTGCGTTTTCGGATATGTGTTCCGCTGATTCGGGTTAGGGAAGCGCTAAGGCGCCTTAATCAGCTCGCGGATTAATGTTAAATAGACTCTTAAGAAGGAGGCTGAACTTGACATTTCAACCATCAAAGCAGGTTTATTCGGGAAAGATCACGGAGGTAACCCTGGGAAGTGGAGACAAGGCGGTCACGGTTGGCGGGAAAGGGGTTTATTCCTTCCATTCATTCGAGGGATCCATCCCGAATGCTCCCAGGATTGCAATGGAGGTCTGGGACAAAGATCCGAGCGAGGACTGGTCCGAGGCGGCCAAGGCCCCTTTCATCGGCGTGCTTGGAGATCCGGCGGCCTGGGCGCGCAAGTGCGTACAGGACTACGGGGCCGAGATAATTGTGGTCCAGACGAAAAGCGCCGATCCGAACGGTGACAACCGGTCGGCCGGCGATGTAGCCGCAACGGTTAAAAAGGTGGTGGACGCCGTTGATGTGCCCGTAATCGTCTGGGGTGTTGCCAATCACGACAAGGACGTCGAGGTTATGAGGCAAGTTGCGGAAAGTTGCTCGGGCCGCAGAGTTGCATTATGTCCGGTCGAAGAAGGTGACTACAAGCAGATCGGGGCTGCATGTCTGGGCTACAAACAGGTGACTGTCGCTTCTACCCCCATTGACGTAAACCTGGCCAAGCAGCTCAACATTCTGCTCGGAAACCTCGGGGTAAGTTCGGACGACCTGTTAATCGACCCGACTACGGGCGGGATCGGATATGGGCTCGAATACACCCATTCGGTCATAGAGCGCATCGAACAGGCTGCACTCACCCAGGAAGACGAAAAACTCCAGCAGCCAATTATCGTCAATGTGGCGAACGAGACGTGGAAGTGCAAGGAGTCGAACCTGAGCGCCCAAGACGCTCCGGAGCTCGGAGATCCTGCCAAACGCGGTGTTTTGATGGAAGCGGTCACAGCCGTTGACTTTTTGATCGCCGGGGCTGACGTGGTGGTTATGCGCCACCCTGAGGCGGTAAAGCTGGTGAGAAACTATATAGCCAAAATGATGTAATCTTGCGGAAAATCGGCTGCGCAAGTGATTTATTGGTAAAATGAACCTCCCCAGGAAGGGGAAAAGAGGTGCTACATGTCTGATGAGAAGAAACCAGTTTCAATTGTAGAAGAAAAGAAGGCGAAAAAGATAGACTTTCGAGAGATGACCAGTTGCCCGACCACTCTCCAGATGCTCAAAAAGATGGAGGCGGACGGGAATGAATCCATGTTTAACCGCGCGGCCGAAATGAAGCCCTGTCCCATCGGCGCCGAGGCGGCCTGCTGCAAGCACTGCTTCATGGGGCCCTGCCGCCTTAACTCCAGGGATCCTTATGCCAGGGTCGGAGTCTGCGGGGCGACCATCGACACAATCGCCGCCCGGAACTTCGCGCGCAATGTGGCCGCTGGCGGGGCCGCTCATACAGACCACGGCATGGCTATGCTGGATATTTTCCGCGAAGTGGTGAACGGGAGAATTTCTCATTTCAAGATTCAGGACGAAAAGAAACTCAAAAATGTCGCAGGGAGCATCGGGATCGCGACCGAGGGCAGGTCGGTCAAAGACATAGCCAACGACCTCTACGCGGAACTGGAACGTACATACACGCAGGTCGAAGGGGAAATTCCTTTCGCCAAGCGCGTTCCCCCGAAGACCCTGGAGGTGTGGCGCAAAGCCGGGATCGTTCCGCGAGGCGCGATGCGCGAGATCATGGAGTTGATGCACCGTTCTCATATGGGCGTGGATCAGGACTTTAACAATATCGTCAAGCAGTGCTCCCGCACGGCCCTCGCCGATGGATGGGGCGGGTCGATGGTTGCAACGGAGATCTCGGATATCCTGTTCGGCACGCCCTCACCCAAGGTGGCCGGCGTAAATATGGGGTTTCTGAAAGAAGACCAGGTAAACATTATGATTCACGGCCATGAGCCGCTTCTTTTCGAAGGCATGATCGCCGCTGCGAACGATCCCGCCAATCTGGAGAAGGCCAAAGCCGCCGGAGCAAAAGGACTCAACCTGCTCGGCATGTGCTGTTCGGGGGCGGAAGTGCTTGGACGCCACGGTATTCCCCATGCTGGAAATTTCGTTTCAGCCGAGCCGATTATCGCGACAGGCGCAGTCGACGCAATGGGTGTGGACGTCCAGTGCATCATGCAAGCCCTGCCGAAGATCGCTGAATGTTACGGGACAAAGTTTTTTACGACCAACCCGAGGGCCAAAATCGAAGGCGCCACCCACATCGAATTCCATGAAAACGATCCATTGGGCGCACCGAACCAGATTATCGACCTGGCTATCGAGCGTTTCGCCAACCGGACTGCGAGGATCGTCATTCCGCAGCGGCAGGACTGGGGCGTACACGGCTTCTCGAGTGAATATATTACCTACATGCTCGGAGGAGAGTTCCGCGGCTCCTATGTGCCTTTGAACGATAACATCATCAACGGCCGGATCCGGGGCGTAGCCGGTGTTGTCGGCTGCACCAATCCGCGCGTCAAGCAGGACTACCTGCATGTAGAACTGGTTAAGGAACTTATCAAGAACAACGTTCTGGTGGTTCAGACCGGATGCTCGCAGATCGCGCTCGCCAAGGCCGGCCTCATGAAACCGGATGCGGCGGTGCTTGCCGGCGAAGGTCTCCAGGAAGTATGCGAGACCGTCGGAATTCCGCCTGTCTTGAGCCTGGGGTCCTGCGTAGACAACAGCCGCATACTTATTGCATGCTGCGAGATGGTTCGGGCCGGCGGACTCGGAGACAAGTTGTCCGACCTGCCGGTTGCGGGCTGCGCCCCAGAGTACATGAGTGAAAAAGCGATCTGCATCGGGCAGTATTTCGTGGCTTCGGGCGTTTATACCATTTTCGGAGTGACCTTTCCGACCGTGGAGGGCACAAAGTTCCACGATCTGCTCTTCAGTGGCCTCGAGGAACAGGGCTTCGGAAAATGGGGCTTCTCGAACGATCCCATCGAAATGGCGCATTTGATGATTGATCATATCGACAAGAAGAGGGCCGCGCTCGGCCTTTCCGAACAACGCGAACGGAAACTTTTCAGCATGGAAGACCGCAGAGCGGCTGAAGGTTAAGCCGGACCGGTCCTGTGAAGTCAGTCCGTATCTTAATTCCGGCTTGAAGCCGGCAGCGTTGCGAGGAAAAACAGAAATTAAGGAGTTTAGTTATGTCCAGGTTAGTCTCTTTTGCAGCGATCCAGGGGGCCTACAATATAGTTTCCAAGGCTGAAGGCAAATTCAAGCAAGCCATGGATAAGTTTGGGCCGAACCAGCCGATAGGGTTTCCCAATACGGCCTATTATCTTCCCATCATTTACTCGATTCTCGGCATCAAAATTGAAAAACTGGCCGACGCCGAGCCTGTAATAACAAAATGCCGAGAGCTTCTGCCTCCGCACATCAAAGCCCAGCACAACATTCACCTTCCTTACCTGGGAGGAACGCTGGATGCCGGAATGGCAGCCATTCTGGCTGAAGAAGTGGTTGAAGCGATCCGGTATGTAGAAGACCCAGATTTTTATCATCTGGGTGAAGAATGCGATCCGGAAAACGGAAAAATCTGGCTTGGCGCCGCCGACGATACCATTATGAGAAAGAGGGGTATCGAATTCGTTGACGGCAGCGCTCCCGGTTTTGCCGCAATCGTCGGCGCGGCCCCCAACCCGGAAATCGCGAAAATGATCGCGGAAGACTATCAGAAGAAAAATCTCTATATTTTCATGTGCGCGAATCAGACGGGCACCACGTTTTCCGAACAGCTCGTCGAGGCAGGCGTGGAAATCGGGTGGAACACGCGGCTCGTGCCGTTCAGTCCCGATATTTCCGGAGCAGTGTTTGCGCTCGGTTTTGCAAACCGGGCCGCCATGGCCTTTGGCGGGGTTAAGCCCGGAGATTTCAAAACCGTTCTGAAATACAACAAAGACCGTATCTTCGCCTTTGTGAACGCTTTAGGCGATGTGAACGCCGAGTGGGCCGCCAACGCAGCCGGGGCGATCAACTGGGGCTTCCCGACAATCGCAGACACCGACATTCCCGAGATCCTGCCAACCGGTGTATGCACGTACGAACATGTTGTCTCCAGCGTCCCCTACGACCAGATGACGGCAAAGTCGATCGAAGTCCGCGGACTCAAGGTGACCATTACCGAAATACCGATCCCTGTTGCATACGGTCCGGCTTTCGAGGGCGAGCGCGTGCGCAAGGACGACGTCTACCTCGAATGCGGCGGCGGAAAGACAGCCTGCTGCGAACTGGTCCGAATTGCCGATATGGATGCGGTTGAAGACGGCAGGGTGGATGTTATCGGCCCGGATATCAAGGACGTGTCCGCAGGTACGCATTTGCCGATGGCGGTAGTGGTCGAGGTTGCCGGCCGCAAGATGCAGGCAGACTATGAGCCGATCCTCGAACGCCAATGTCACCACCTGATAAACTACGCCCAGGGCATTATGCATATCGGCCAGCGTGATATAGCCTGGTACAGAATTTCAAAGCAGGCGGTCGATAAAGGATTTACCCTCGAACACATAGGAAAAATCCTGCACGCTAAATATCATCAGGATTTCGGCGCTATTTTTGACAAATGCCAGGTCAAAATCTATACAGACGATGCCAAGGTCAAAGAAATCCTGCCTGTTGCGCAGAGTGCATACAGAACACGCGATGAGCGCATCGAGGGCATGACGGACGAAGGTACTGAAACATACTACTCCTGCACGCTCTGTCAGTCTTTTGCCCCGACGCACGTCTGCGTGATAAGCCCCGAACGCACGGGCCTTTGCGGCGCCTATAACTGGCTCGACTGCAAGGCCTCTTTTGAAATCAATCCTACGGGACCCAACCAGCCCGTTCAGAAAGGTGAAACCCTGGATCCAAAGCTGGGCAACTGGAAGGGCGTAAACGACTTCGTCTTTAAGGCATCCAGGCAGTCGATTTCGAGCTACAATTTCTACAGCCTGGTTTACGACCCGATGACCACCTGCGGGTGTTGCGAGTGCATCGCAGCGATCCTGCCGATGTGCAACGGAATCATGACCGTAAACCGTGACTATGCAGGCATGACCCCCAGCGGCATGAAATTTACCACGCTTGCCGGTACGATCGGCGGCGGAAACGTTACGCCGGGTTTTGTGGGTCACAGCAAGTATAATGTAACTCAGCGCAAGTTTATCTCAGGGGACGGCGGTCTCCATCGGCTTGTATGGATGCCCAAGATGTTTAAAGAAGAACTTCGAAGCAGAATTGTCAAGCGCGGCGAGGAAATGGGCATTCCGAATTTCGTCGATATGATCGCAACCGAAGAAGACGGCACTACCGAAGACGAGGTTTATGCATTCCTGGAAAAGTCGGGGCATCCCGCTTTGACAATGGAAAGCATTCTCGGCTGATAGAGGACCCGGGCGCAGATATTACGGGTCTGCGCCCGGTTTCATATGAGCAATTAGATTCTTACCAGGAGAGAAAACAACATGGGCCTTACCGGGATTCAAATCTTTAAGTTGCTGCCCAAGACCAATTGTGGAGAGTGTGGGGTTCCAACCTGCCTTGCTTTTGCGATGAACCTTGCCTCGGGCAAGGCCGAACTGGAAAAGTGCCCCTACGTGTCGGAAGAGGCCAAGGAAAAACTCGCTTCCGAATCGGCGCCTCCCATTCGGCCGCTCACAATCGGGTCCGGCGAATACGCTGTAAAAGTCGGCGGCGAAACAGTGCTTTTCAGACATGAGAAAACTTTTGTCAATCCACCGGGCTTTGCCATTCTGGTCTCAACTGATGAAGATGAGGCTTCGGTTGCCGGAAAGATCGACCGGTTCAAGAAATCGCAATTTGACCGGGTTGGACTTAAACTTCGGGCTGAGATGTTTGCGATAAAGGATGCCAACGGTGACGCAGCAAAGTTTTGCGCCTTGGCTAAGAAGATTTCTGATGGGACCGGGGTGGCGATGATTTTCATGTCCGATTCGGTTGATGTCCTTACTGCGGCCGCTGATTCATTCAAAGAAAAGAAGCCGCTGCTTTATGCGGCAACGCCGGAGAACGCCGAAGCGCTCGGAAATCTCGCCAAGGCTGCCGGGTGCCCGCTGGCGGTTAAGGGAGACGGCTCTCTGGAGAGCGTTATCGCACTTAGCGAAAAGCTGTCCGCGATGGGGCTTAAGGACATCGTCATCGACACCGGGACCCGGAACCTCAAGAAAGCTTTCGAAGAACAGATCCTGATCCGCCGCGCCGCCCTCAAGGACAGGTACCGGCCGCTCGGGTTCCCAACGATCATCATGGCCAATGAAATTGGTGACGGGATCATGGACGAGGCCCTTGTGGCAGCCACTTTCGTGGCCAAATACGGGGCGATAATCGTTCTGAGCGACATCCAGCCGCACGTGATTTTCCCTCTTCTTCTCGGGCGGCTCAATATCTACACCGACCCGCAACGGCCGATGACAGCCGAGCAGGGAATCTATCCGATTAACAATCCCGACGAGAACTCTCCGGTTCTCGTGACGTGCAACTTCTCGCTGACCTACTTTATCGTATCCGGTGAAATAGAGTCCAGCAGGGTGCCGTCGTGGCTCTGCGTTCAGGACACCGAGGGACTTTCGGTCATGACCGCGTGGGCCGCCGGCAAGTTCTCGGGTGAAAGCGTCGGGACCTTCATCAACAAGAGTGGAATCAAGGATAAGGTAAAACACAAAAACCTGATCATCCCAGGGTATGCGGCCGGTATAAGCGGTGAGCTGGAAGAAGAACTCGGCGCGGGCTGGACCATCTTGGTCGGTCCAAGGGAAGCCAGCCAGATCCCCAAATTCCTCAAAAGCATGAAGGCGTAGACGGGAGATGAAGGAATGAAGCTAATAGGTGAAAACCTCAACATAATGAGTATAAAGTATGGGGCCGCGCTGAAAGCAAAAGAGGCCAAACCGCTTCAGGAGCTTGCAATTGAACAGGCTAAAGCCGGAATGGACTATGTGGACCTCAATATCGGTCCGGCGGGAAAAACGGGCGTGGACCTGATGACATGGCTCATCCCGGTTATCGAAGAAGTTGTGGATGTTCCACTTGCGCTGGATACCTCAAACGTCAAGGCGATAGAAGCCGGCCTCAAAGCATGCAAGAAGTGCCGGCCGCTTATCAATTCGATTATGGTCCGCCCCGAGAGAATGGAAGCCCTCCTTCCGCTTGCCGCCCAGTATGACGCTGAATTTGTCGGTCTGCTCTGGGGACCCGAAGGAATGCCCAGGGACGAAAACGAACGCGGAGCGCTTTGCGCCGAACTGGTGTTTAAGGCCACGGGCGAATTCGGTATAAATCCTGAGCGTATCTATGTCGATCCTATCCAGACGCCGGTCAACGTGCAGCAGATTCAGATCATGAGCGTTCTGGAGTTCATGAAAATGTTCGAGGATATCGCGCCGGGGTGCAGAAGCACTATCGGGCTTTCGAATGTGTCCAACGGTCCGCCCGATCACCTGCGCCCGATACTTAACCAGGTAATGCTGATGATTCTTAAGCGGCATGGACTGTATTCGGCGATTGTGGATTGTTTCGACACCAAGCTCCACGAAATTGCCCGAGGCAAACGTCCGGAGCTGGAAGCTCTCGTCCAAAAGGTCGAGGATGGACAACCTGTTGATATGAACACCATTTCAGACGAGGAGCGCAAATACGTAAAGACGGCCAAAGTAATCCTGGGCCAGACACTCTATTCCGATTCATGGCTTGAAATCTGAAATCTGCTACAGTACAGGCCCGCCCTACCTGCACAAAGCGGTGAGGGCGGGCTTTATTCGTTCTCACGACGTCCATCCCACCGAAGTGCGGTTGCCATTGAGTCTTTCCACCGGAAAGTTTAATTCAGGGGTACGCTTATGCCAAAGTATGTATATTTTTTTGAAAACGGAAAAGCCGATGGCGACGCCACAATGAAGGCCCTGCTGGGCGGAAAGGGCGCTAACATTGCAGAGATGGCCCAATTGGGCATCCCCGTGCCTCCCGGTTTTACAATCACTACCGAGGTTTGCACATATTATTATCAGCATGGCTTCGAGTATCCGGCCGAATTAAAAGACCAGGTCGAAGAGGCCCTGCACAGGCTCGAGGAGCTTATGGGGCGCAAATTCGGCGACTCTGAGAATCCTCTGCTTGTTTCGGTGCGTTCCGGTGCAGCCCTTAGCATGCCCGGAATGATGGACACGATCCTCAACCTCGGTCTCAATGATCATACAGTAGCGGGTCTGATCAAGCAGGCGGGGGGGGACGAACGGTTCGCATATGATTGCTATCGGCGCCTCATCGAGATGTATGGGGATGTGGTGCTCGATTTGAAGCCCCAAACAAAAGATGAGCGAGATCCCTTTAGCGTGTTGATCGAGGAAGCGAGAAACAAACGTGGCGTTGAGTTCGACAATCAGCTTGCCGCCCCGGACCTCAAGGAATTGATCCAACGTTACAAAGGGTTGATTCGCGATCGAAAAAAGGTGGAATTTCGCCTTGATCCCTGGGATCAGCTTTGGGGGGCCATCACGGCGGTTTTCGGATCGTGGCAGAATCCCCGGGCGATTGCCTATCGCGAGCTCAACAACATTCCGGATTCCATAGGCACGGCGGTAAACGTGCAATCCATGGTATTCGGGAACCTGGGTGAGGATTGCGGCACGGGCGTGGCCTTCACGCGCAATCCGTCCACAGGCGAGAATGTACTTTATGGCGAGTACCTGATCAATGCCCAGGGCGAGGATGTCGTTGCGGGCATCAGGACCCCGCTGCCAATTAACAGGCGCCAGAAAGGCGATGGCTCTGATCTGTCTCTCGAAGAAACTATGCCCGAGATATATGCCGAACTCGAAGGCATTCGCACCAAGCTGGATCGTCATTACCGGGATATGCAGGACGTCGAGTTCACTATCGAAAGAAATAAACTCTGGATGTTGCAGACCCGGAGCGCCAAGCGAACTGGTTTCGCCTCTTTTAAGGTTGCCGTGGATATGGCCCGGCAGGGTATCATAAGTAAGCAGGAAGCACTGATGCGGATAGAACCCGATCAATTGGACCAGCTTTTGCGGCCCACATTCGACCCCAAGGCTAAAAACGACGCGATCAAGGAAGGCAATTTGTTGACCAGAGGTCTCAACGCGGGTCCGGGAGCGGCAACAGGCCGAGTGGTGTTTAATGCTCACGATGCCGAGGAATGGGCGATGAGGGGCGAGATAGTTATACTCGTGCGTCTGGAGACCTCCCCCGATGATATTCGCGGTATGCACGCCTCGCGCGGAATTTTGACTGCGCGTGGCGGAATGACCTCACATGCGGCCCTTGTCGCCCGTCAGATGGGAAAAGTCTGTGTGGTCGGCTGCTCGGACCTCGAAATCGATTACCGCAGCCGGAGGATGACTATTGGTGACCGTGTAATCAGGGAGGGCCAGTACCTGTCGCTCGACGGTTCAGTCGGGGAAATTTATGCCGGCCAGATTCCCACACGGCCCTCGGAAGTGCTCCGGGTTATCATAGACAAAAGTCTCGCGCCGCAAAGGTCTCAGATATACCAGGATTACGTGGCCATGCTGGGATGGGCGGACGAGTTCCGCCGCCTTGAGATCTGGACCAATGCTGATCAACCGAACCAGGCCGAGGAAGCCATAGCTTTCGGGGCTGAGGGAATAGGGCTCACCCGCACAGAGCACATGTTCTTTGAAGGTGACCGGATCGATGCGGTTCGCGAAATGATTCTTGCTGAAAACACTCAGGGACGCGAACAGGCTTTGGCCAAGCTGCTGCCGATGCAAAAAGAGGATTTCAAGGGCCTGTTCAAGGTCATGAGAGAAAAACCGGTAACTATTCGAACACTTGACCCTCCCCTTCACGAATTTCTCCCCACCGATGATAAAGATATGCACAAGCTTGCAACCAAGATGAATATCCCTTTTGAGCAGCTTTACGCCAAGGTGGTCAGTCTGCATGAGGCTAACCCGATGCTTGGCCATCGAGGATGCCGCCTTGGAGTGACCTACCCGGAAATAACCCGGATGCAGGCCAGGGCGATTATGGAAGCCGCCTGCGAGGTTGCCAGGGAAGGAATGGACGTGCGTCCTGATATAATGATTCCTCTGGTCGGCGACGCTGGTGAGTTCAAAAATCAGAGGGATGTGGTGGAAGCCGTTATCCGCGAGGTTATTGAAAAGTATGGAGTAGACATTGAATACCACATCGGGACTATGATCGAAGTGCCGCGCGGGGCCATGACCGCCGACGAAATCGCCGAGTACGCGGAATTTTTCTCTTTCGGGACCAACGATCTGACTCAGACTGTATTCGGTATCAGCCGTGATGATGCGGGCAAGTTTCTTCCGGCCTATGTAGCAAAAAAAATATGGGAGCACGATCCTTTCGCCCAGCTCGATCAGAAGGGGGTGGGCGGGCTTATGGAGATCGCCGTTAGAAAAGGACGTTCCGTCCGGCCTGGTATCAAGATAGGTATTTGCGGCGAGCACGGAGGCGATCCAAGTTCTGTCGAGTTCTGCCACAGAATAGGGCTCGATTATGTCAGCTGCTCACCATACAGGATCCCGATTGCTACTCTTGCCGCCGCCCAGGCTGCCATAAAGGAGAAATTCGAAAAGACGGATTCCTGATAATACATAGCGGTTTCAACGGTTGTGGTCAAATTATGAGGCTGATAGGCGCCCCTATTCTGATCTGATGGAGATCACATGAAAAACACAACTTGGCTTCGCCGCTCCATAATCTCTGTTCCTGCAAACCGCGAAAAGATGCTCACCAAAGCATTCAAACTCGATGCTGACGTTATCATGCTGGACCTTGAAGATTCCGTTCCGGTCAACGAAAAAGAGGAGGCCCGCAAACGGGCTATCTCCACATTGAGGGAACAGGATTGGGGAGGGAAGCTCAGGTCGCTTCGCATCAATGCGATGGATACGCCGTTCGCCTACCGTGATATAATTGATATAGTTGAGGAAGCGGGCGAATATGTCGATACGATGGTCGTCCCAAAGGTCGATGACCCGGCGGAAATAAAAGCGATCGACTATCTTCTGACCCAGATAGAGCTTCGGATGGGCTTTAAAAGGCCCATTGGGCTTGAACCTTCAATAGAAACGGCATCAGGAATGCTAAGGGCCGGGGAGATCGCATTGAGCTCGCCGCGGGTTGAGACGCTTGTATTTGGGGTTGCCGATTACAGCGCTTCCCTGACCATGTTGAGTAAAGGTGTCAGCGGTCACGGTGAGCAGGAGGATTTCTACCCCGGTCACAGGTTCCATTTTCCATTAAGCTATATGGCAATGGCGGCGAAGGCTGCGGGTCTGCCAGCTATCGACGCCCCTTATGGGGACTACAAAGACCCCGAAGGTCTGAGGCGTTCATGCCTTATGAGCGCCGCCCTGGGGTACGACGGCAAATGGGTGATTCACCCGGATCAGGTTGCAATTGTAAATGAAGTCTATTCTCCTTCTGAGCAAGACTTCCAACGTTCGGCCAGGATCCTTGAGGCCTATGAACAGGCTCGGGCGGCCGGGGTGGGATCGCTCGCCCTGGATGGGAAAATGGTCGATGCCGCGTCCATACGCGTCGCTCGGGTGATTTATGCTCAATGGGAAGCGATGAACAGGCGTTCGACCAGGCCCTGACCCATCATTGTGACAAATCATATGGCAGAACCGATATCTAAAATGAAGCCAAATAAGTCAAAGACGATTGGCGCTAAGTCCGTAAAGCGTGGCCATGAAAATTTGACCAGGCATTTGGAGCTTCAGATACTCTACGATATCTTTTCTGCTCTCAACAGTTCACCGCATCTTCAGGATGTTCTAAAGCGCGCGCTTTCAAATATTCTCGGGACCCTTAAGTTCAAGATGGGGGCCCTGTACCTCGTTAAAGAATCATCGGGTGAAAAGTGGCAGCTCGAGCTTTCGGCCCATCATGGCTTCTCGCCCACCATGCTCAACGGTATCCAGTACCTGACCATGACCTCAGAGATGATGGGCAGTTACAGAGATAAGGACCCGATCAGGCGGTTCCCCATCTCAAAGCTTACTTTCGCCGCCCTGCGCGCGCGCACGAAAGACGAGAGAATCGATGAAATCATCAGCATCGCTCTTATGTCACACAAAAATGTAGTAGGGCTGCTTTATGTCACCAATGACGGAACATATAAGTTAGGAGCAGGGCATAACGAACTTCTAAGGGCCATCGGAAACCAACTCGGGGTTTCCATTCAGAATGCGATGCTCTTCGACTCGGTGGAACGTGCGAAGTGCGAACTGGAGATCAGCTTTGACGCCATTCAGGACGCCATTTTCCTGATTGATAACAGGATGCGGATTTATCGAGTGAACCGCACCAGCGAGATGGTTTACGGGCCGAACCTGGTCGGGCAAAAATACCCTCTGGTACTCTACGGGACCGAGCAGCCCCATGTCGAGTGTCCCATCTGGGCATGCCTGTGGGGTGCTCAGCCCATTCGCCGGGAGGGGCCCCACCCGCGCTGGGGAGGCTACTACCACTATCAAGCATTTCCTGTGCTCAACGTGGCCGGAGACCTTGAGCGGGTGATCTATTATGAAAAAGACGCCACCCAAGCCAGGAAACTCGAACAACGCCTTCAGCAGTCGGAGAGGCTCAAGGCGCTGGGGACGCTGGCCGCTGGAATCGCACACGAAATTCGAAACCCGCTGGCTACCATAAACTTCAATACCCAGATGCTTCGGCGCGAACTGGAATTACGACCGGCCCAACAGGAGATGTTAGACGACGTATCCGAGCAGATACGCAAGATGGACCGTATCATTCAGCAGGTGCTCCATTTCGCGCGGCCTCGCGATCCTCAGTTCGTGCCCGGCAGCCTGAATGAAGTCGTGCGCCACTGCCTGGATATGTCCAAGATGTACCTCATAAAGGCCCATGCTGAAGTTTCAGTCGATCTGTGGCCGGACCTGCCCCCCACCGTCATGGATTTCAATCAGATCTGCCAAGTATTGATGAACCTGATAATCAATTCCATCGAGGCGATGCCGGGGGGCGGAAAATTGAGGATAAGCACTTCATTGCACCAGGAGCAGGGGCAAATCTTTGAGATTCAGGATTCGGGGACCGGTATCCTGGATGAAGACAAAGGCCGCATCTTCGACCCTTTCTTTACGCGAAAACCTGAAGGGACAGGAATGGGTCTCAGTATATCAAGGCAGATAATCGAGAAACACGGTGCTCTTATTGAACTGGCTTCCACTCCGGGACAAGGAACCACTTTCCGGCTGATTTTCCCCATGGGGACCAATCCGATTCCAGCGGTTTCGGACCAGCCGCCGGAGCCTTCAGCCGAGACGGTTAAGGTTCTGGGCACGAAAAAGAAAAAATAGATCTGGTTCCGGGCTGGTCAACAGAAGTTTTAATAAACATCAACTTAATAAATCATCTTTACGACATCTTAAAAGGGAGTGCCCTTTTGTTTCAAAAGCCTCTTCGTGTATGTCCCGATCATAAAACAGGCCCCTGTCCTGTCCATCCAATCCCGCAACACCTCCCGAGAATTCATCGGGCTCAATGCCCGGCTCATTGATCTCGATTCGATCGACAATAGATGAAAACCCCATCGAATCGGTAAGTGTCTGGAGAACTAGATCGTGTTCGGCCTCACTTTCAATCGTGCCTTCCAGAAAAACAACTCCCTTCTTCAAGAAAATCCTGAGTTCTTCCGTGTCGATTCTCTCGTCGGTTTGCAGGTGCTCATAGATCAGATGGACTACCTGTTCATTAGCCAAACCCAGGTATTCATCGGGGACCTTTCCGGAAGCGGCCGCTTCATACGTCTGCGGCAAGCTCCTATGCTGCTTTTCATAGTCGCGGGCGCACTCTACGCAAAGTCGCGCCCAAGGTATCACCTGCAACCTTTTCGGCGCTATATCGTCCCCACATGACTCGCAAACCCCATAATCGCCCAGCGACATCTTGATCAGCGCCAGATCGATCTGCTCGATTTCGATTTTCCCATTCTCGTCGAGTTTGTCGTAAGGCTTGGTAATGCTGGCCTTCTGAGCCTCTTCTTCCAACTCTATGGCGGGCTCTTCGAGTTCCTGCCAGGCCTCCGCAAGCCTGCGAACTCTTTCCAGTATGCTGCTGCGACTCTCGAGAAGCATATTTCTAAGGAAAAGTACTTCTTGCTTGCTCATTTTTGAATCCTCCTGCGCACGACAACAAGAAATAACTACATGCGACTAAAAATAAGAAGCCTGTAAGAATAATTCAAGTTTATCCGGAAAAATATCGAAATCACTGCGAGATCAGGTGTAAACCAGTTGCACTTCGTTGACATCGGCACGGCCGCGTATTGCAGTAATCTCCTCCTGAATTATAGCGCTACCGAGGGTTACAGGAGGACCTCCAAACCCCCAAAATTGTTGAATTTCCCCACATGCCTCTTGAAAATCGACTTTAGATAACGTATTTATCTCACCACGGAGGGTGGGACCGGACCCATCTGGACTAATTGGTATCCGCGTGGCGAATCTGTTAAAACACAACTGAACACCGGTTCGGACTGAGTTCCGGGGGAGTTCTATGCTCAGAGGATTGAATCCGGGCTTTTGGATTAGTCTGATTGCACTCCTATTGATCTGCGGATGCTCAAAAGCATTTGTTAACACTGAGCAGCTCGAGCCCATGAATGATGAAGCACAAGCCGCGCCTGTTGCCGAGCCGATTCCAAAAGCGCATTATTCCCCGAACGCGCCCGTGAAGCTGGCTGGAAAGGACTTGTCCACCCTAAGCCGCGCAATAACCGATAAGGAAGTGCGAAAGCTGCAGCAGAAGGACCCAGACCTGGAATATTACTGTTGCATCGAAATTCTTTGCCGCCTGAACCACAAGGATAAGGAATATATACTCGAAGATATGAAGCTAAAGCATCCCCTGACTGTGCCAAAGAATTTCTCTTCCTACAAGGACTGGTCGCCTCTTCCCGGAAACATTGCAGGCGCGGGCAAGTTACCCAAGTTAATTCTGCTGGTAAAAAATATCCACTTTCTTGGATGGTATCAGAACGGCAGACTGGTTGACGATACCTATGTGTGCACAGGAAAGATGAATACCTGGACGAAAAGGGGACTATACAAAGTGAAGGCAAAAGATCCCAATCACATGTCCACCTACCCGAACGCTTACGGCTATCCCGCTTTCATGCCTAACGCCCTGCACATCTACGACCGTGTTTGGATTCACACCGGGGATGTGACCGGACCAAATTGCTCGCACGGCTGCATAAACGTTCCGATATTCCCCGCCGAAAAGCTATATAATTGGACCGACGTCGGGACTGCGGTCCTGATTACGGAATCTTTGAAGGATTTGGGCCGCGACATCAAGACCGCCCGTTTGGACAAACTCAATCCGCAAAATGCCCAGCCGGTAAAAGAAAAGGGCAAACAGAATGATCGGCAGAAATCCGCGAATAAAACGCCGAAACAGTTTCCTGGAAACGGCAACGAAGTCACAATGGGAGGAATTTAGAAAATGGAAGTCAGCAGGCGAATTCTTTGGCGTATCGGGCTTTATTTGTTTTTAGGGGCACTTGTTGGCACAGCCCTATGTTCATGTTCGCTTTTCCAATCACAGATAACTCCACGGCCCCTGACAAAGATCAACCCGCCGCCTGTAATCCCTCCGGAATGCGAGCTTCCCTACCAATCGGTAGACCTTGATTTTCCTTTATCCCTTATCACCAATCCCAAGATCTACGTATTAAAAGAGGAACGCCGGCTCTGGCTGATCCAAGATAATACGCTCGTTCGCGAATTTCACGTCGCACTTGGACCCAACCCGAAAGGGGACAAATACTTTAGAGGCGACGGCAGAACCCCCGAGGGAGCATACTTCGTCTGCAGCAAGAACTCTTCCAGCCAGTTTTATAAGTCGCTTGGAATAAACTACCCCAATCCGCGCAATGCGCAAAACGCCCTTTCATGCGGCATGATTTCCAATAACGACTACTGCTTGATCAACCAGGCAAATGACTCCATGAGGCTGCCGCCATCCAACACGGCCCTGGGCGGACAGATATTCATCCATGGAGGCGGCTGCCAAAAGGACTGGACCCTGGGCTGCATAGCAGTGCAGAACAGCGCCATAGACGAATTGTTCAGCGTAGTCAGGATCGGCACACCCGTTTTTATAATGCCCTGAGCGACCCGAACCTGCCCCCGCCCCCCCTCAGTTTGGGGTTATTATGCGCTCTATGAATGCAACCTGGTATTAGAACGGTATATCGTCGTCCGGGGCCCCCGTATTGGCAGGCAGCTCTTCTATTGCGGAGCGCCCGGCGGGACCGGGGTTTCTCACCTGGTTCTGGCCGCCGGCAGTCCCCTGGCCCTGCCCTTGCCCCTGGCCTTGTCCCTGGCCCTGGCCTTCCGCGCTCCCAAGCAACTGGATTTCCCTGGCTATAATATCGGTAAAATAGCGTTTCTGACCTTGAGGGTCATCCCACTGGTTGGTCCGAATGCTGCCTTCAACATAGACCTGCCGGCCTTTGGCCAGATAATTTCCGCAGAATTCAGCCGTTTTGCCGAAGGTAACTATGCGGTGCCATTCCGTTCGCTCTTCCCGGTTGCCTTCTGCTCCCGCAGAGACATAATCGTTTGTTGCGAGGTTGAATTTTGCAACTGCGACTCCGTTGGGACTGTATCGGATATCCGGGTCAGCCCCCAATCTGCCGACTAATATTACCTTATTGACCGTCCCTTTAGCCATTTCTTACCTTCCCCTTCCAGCGAAATATGCCGTCGAAAATACCTGGGTTCCAAACTCAATATATCATGAATCAAAAAGGAGAAAAATCATACGGAATTTTTTCAGGCCTCGCTCCGCCCTGGGCTTATTAGCCTAGCATCGAGTATCTGATTTGCGCCCTCCGGCTTCCGATTGACTACCGCCTGGAAACAGTTTAGAGTAAATGGCTGAAAACAACCCGGAAATTTATTTCCAATGCTTTGATGCACCTCGCTCCAATCTGGTGAGAAATGAGATTATTGCGCTCGGTTTTCTTTTACATTACTTTATTTTTTTCCACCATAATTCTGGGGATTCTGGTTGTAATAGTCTCTTTTATAAACAAGGCATGGCTGATTTTTCTGGAAAAGTCATGGGGCAACGCAAACCTTTGGGCCGCCGGGGTAAAGGTTAACGTCACGGGTCTTGAAAATATCAATAACCAGGGCCCTTACATATTCGTCAGCAATCATCAGGGGTGGTTCGATATTTTTGCCGCAATCGGGAAGTTGCCGTTCCATTTTAGCTGGCTCGCAAAAGTGGAGCTTTTCAAGGTCCCGGTCCTTGGAGCCGCGATGTCCAGGGCGGGCTATGTCTCAATCGACCGCAGGGACCGCAGGAAAGCGATGAACAGCCTCAACAATGCCGCCGAAGTGATTCGGCAGGGGACTTCAATATTCATCTTCCCTGAAGGCACCAGAAGCGCTGACGGGGTAATCAGAGATTTCAAGAAAGGCTGGCTTGTCATGGCCACCAAATCGCAGCAGCCCGTCGTCCCCATCAGCATCAGCGGATCTTATCGCATTCTTCCCAAAAAGAGCTGGACGATCTATCCGGGGGAAATCCGGTTTTCAATAGGCAAGCCGATTCAGACCGCAGGCAGCGACAACGTAAACCGAGACCTCCTGCTGGAACAGATCCGGGAGGCGATCCGCGCCAATTTGACTTTTGAAGAGGCGGGAGGCGGCTCCGAAGTTGAGCCGGAAATCAAGAGGACCGATTGACATGACGGGGATAAAACCTGCCGCGATGCCTGAAAAACTGACCGGCCCCGCTTTAAAAGTCATCCCCCTGGGTGGTCTGGGCGAAATAGGCCTCAACATGATGGTGCTCGAATATGAGGATACCATCGTGATTGTCGACTCCGGCTTGATGTTTCCCGAAGAAGAGATGCTGGGTATCGATATAGTAATTCCCGATTTGAGTTATCTTCTCAAAAATAGAGACAAGGTGGCCGGCCTTGTCGTAACGCACGGCCATGAAGACCACATAGGCGCGGTTCCCTTCCTTGTTCGCGAACTGCCCATCCCGATATACGGAACAGCCCTCACTCTTGCCCTGATCAAGGAAAAACTCCGGGAGCACAACTTGCTCGACAGAGCGGACCTTGTTCAGATCGTCCCCCGCCAGGTCATTGAGATAGGGCCGTTCGGTTTCGAATTCATCCGGGTCTGCCACAGCATTCCCGATGGCGTAGGGCTTGCCATCCGCACCCCGGTCGGGGTCCTCATCCACTCGGGCGACTTCAAGATCGACAACACGCCCGTAGATGGCAAAAGGTTTGACATCGCGCGGCTTGGCTCCTACGGTGAAGAGGGCGTTCTGGCCCTTTTTTCCGATTCGACCAACGTGGAGCGCGAGGGTTACACGGTATCCGAAAAGGAAGTGGGCGCCACGCTTCGCAAAGTCTTCCAGGAAAAGCAGGGAAGGGTAATAGTCGCCGTATTTGCAAGCAACCTGCACCGGATACAGCAGCTTATACATATTGCGCGCGAGTTCGGGCGCAAGGTCCTGCTCAACGGCAAATCGATGGTTACAAACGTTCGGATCGCGCGCGAACTGGGCTATCTCGATTTTACGAAGGACGATGAGATATCGATTCAGGAACTTCAGCACATGCCCGACTCACAGGTGATGATGCTGACCACCGGTACGCAGGGCGAACCGATGAGCGCCCTGAGCCGGATGGCTTTCAACGATCACAAGAAACTCAGAATACAGGAAGGGGATACGATAATCCTGTCCTCTAAGTTCATTCCCGGTAACGAGCGTACCATTCACAACATTATAAACCACCTGTGCAGGAACGGGGCCGATGTAATACACGAGCAGGTCAAAGACATCCATGTCTCGGGACACGCGTATCAGGAAGAGCTCAAGACACTTATAAATATTGTCCAGCCCCGCTATTTCATCCCGATTCACGGCGAATACCGCCATCTTATGAAGCACAGGCAACTGGCGATGTCCCTGGGTATGCCCCCCGCCAACTGCCTTTTGATAGAAAACGGCGCCATTATATGCCTGGGCCGGGACACGGTGTATACAGAAGACAAAATTGAGGCCGGCAGGGTTTTTGTCGACGGCAAAGGGGTTGGCGACGTAGGAGGCCTCGTGCTTCGGGACCGAAGGCACCTGTCTGAAGACGGGCTTGTAATAGCATCGCTGGTGGTAAACAAGGAGACTCACGAAATTCTGAGCGGCCCGGACATATTCAGCAGAGGTTTCATTCACGAAGAGACAAAACCGGAAATCCTCTCTGAAGCCAAGTGCGTAGTATTCGAAGCCATCGACAGGCAACTGGAGGAGGACCACCAACTGGACTGCGTGCTTCTCCAGGAGGAAATACGCCGCGAACTAAAGCGCTTCTTCAACCGAATCCTGGACAGGAGGCCGGTTATTTATCCTATCGTGGTGGAGATTTGACAGTGAACCGTGAACAGTGAACAGAAGAAAGAGCGAAAGTGAAACGCTTTTGCTGTTCGCTGCTCACTGCTCACCGCCTTATTGAGGCTCCTGATGGATCGAAAAAAGCACGAAATATGGGCTTTATGCCTTTTGACGATCTCGCTTCTGGTCGTCTTCAGTATTTTGTCCTACCACGAGAAAGATCCCACTATTTTCACTTCTTCGAAAGATTTTACCAGCAACTGGGTAGGCGCCTTCGGGGCCAACATTGCCTGGCCGCTGATCACCTTTTGGGGACTGGGCGCCTACGGGCTGGTAATTGCAGGTTTGTGGGCAAGCTGGCGTCTTTTCAGGGAACCCGTAATCGAACGGATGTGGTTCCGGCTTTTGGGTATCGCTCTTCTGATCCTGAGCTCAATGACACTTGGAGCCATGCATTGGGAAGCGGTCCCTTTCCTGGGACAGGAATTCAAAATAGGCGCCGGCGGAGAAATCGGCAGGATCCTCGCTGAATTTCTTGACGACCGGCTTTCGGCGCTGGGTTCGCATACGCTTCTAATCGGGATGTTTCTCATTGCTCTTCTGCTTTCCACCCCCCTCACGCTAAAAGCCATACTCCAGGGGATTTCAGCATTCTGGGGCAAGACGACCAATCGGTTTCGCAGAGACAGGCAAGCAGCACAAGGCGGGCAACCGGGGTCCGAATCGCTCGATGCGCCCCCGATTCGAGTGAAAAATAAGCAAAGACTTCCCTTGCCGACCGTCCAAACAGAGCTGTTCCAAAAGAAGCAGGCCCGCAGCGGATCCATTTCGGCGGCATCCCCTGCCGTACATCGGGACCAATATGGGCTTCCCGATCTCACCCTGCTGGACACCTATGAAACAGACACCGCCAAACCCGATTGGAAGCGACTCGAACAAAACGGCGCCGTTCTGGAAGAAAAGCTGGCCGACTTCGGCGTCCAGGGAAAAGTGGTTGGTATCAATCCCGGGCCGGTAATTACGATGTACGAATATGCTCCAGCGCCCGGAATCAAGATCAGCCGGATCGCCGGCCTTGCCGATGACCTGTCGATGGCCCTCAAAGCCATCAGCGTGCGCGTGGTCGCCCCCATACCGGGCAAGGCGGCTGTGGGAATCGAAATACCCAATCTCAAGAGAGAACTGGTGTCCCTTAAGGCCGTACTCGAATCGGAGATATTCTCTCTGGCCGTCGCCCCGCTCACGATCGCCCTGGGAAAAGACATAAACGGCCATCCGTTTGTGACCAATCTGGGCAGAATGCCTCATCTGCTCATAGCCGGGGCCACAGGGACCGGTAAAAGCGTCTGCATCAATACGATTTTGCTCAGTCTGCTCTTCAGAAACACACCCGAAGAGCTGCGGCTCCTTCTGATCGATCCCAAAAGGATCGAGCTCAACAGCTTCGAAGGCATACCCCATTTGATCCACCCCGTGGTAACCGACGCAAAAATGGCCACAAGGGCCCTGCGGTGGGCAGTCGAGGAAATGGAGCTTCGCTACAAGATGCTGGCCGACAAGAATGTTCGCAACATCGAAACGTATAACCGGGTGCTCGCCCGCGAAAAACCACAAAAGGGAAAAGAGATGGAAAAGGAATCGGCGACGGGTGAGATTTCCGATGCCGGCCTTCAGCACTACAGGCTCCCTTACGTGGTAATAATAATTGACGAGCTTGCCGACTTGATGATGGTTGCCTCCCGTGAGGTTGAAGAGTCTATCACGCGCCTTGCGCAGATGGCGCGCGCGGGCGGCATCCATCTCATCCTGGCCACCCAGAGGCCTTCGGTGGACGTTCTGACCGGGATAATCAAAGCCAACATCTCCACGCGGATTTCCTTCCAGGTCTCATCGAAAATCGACTCAAGGACCATTCTGGACGGTTCGGGCGCCGAAGCTTTGTTGGGCTCAGGCGATATGCTGTTCCTTCCGCCCGGCACCGCGAAGCTCCAGCGCATACACGGGGCCTTTGTCTCCGATGCCGAGATCGTGAAGCTCACCGAGCACTGGAAGGCGCAGAAGCTATTCGATGACCCGCTCAAGGGAAGGGTCGACCTGCGTGAGGAAGCGGCGGCTGCGGAGATCGCACAAGAGGAAATGGACGAAAAATACGAGGATGCGGTCCAGATCGTTTTGGAAACCAGGCAGGCCTCGATATCCATGCTGCAAAGAAGGTTGCGGGTGGGTTACAATCGAGCCGCCCGTATGATAGAAGTAATGGAACAGCAGGGGATAGTGTCGCCTTCGGACGGAATAAAGCCAAGGGAGGTCCTCGGCAGGCGGCTGTCCTAGTTTTCAGAAGGAATACTATGACGAATATTACAAATCGTGCGGTTGTGAAAACATGCCTTTGCCGGGCTGCATTCCCATGCCTTCTCGTCTTGCTTCTCTTTTTGTGTTCCGCCGGTCCTGTTTCTGCCGCCGGTCCCCCCCGGATGCTCGGGGAAATCCTCGCAAAGGCGGAAGCAAATTACAAGAATATCCATGCCTTCACGGCAATTTTCCACCAGAAGACCACATCGGCGGCAGCGGGGACCCTCAGCGCTGCGGAGGCCCAAGGCAGGCTCTACTATGCAAAGCCGCGGCAGATGCGATGGGAATACGACAAGCCCGAGGAACAGGTCTTCGTTGCCAACAACCAGTTCGCCTGGCTCTATGTGCGTGCTGAAAACCAGATCACCATGTTCGACGCGGACAAGCTTTTCGCCTCCGCTCTGGCCCGCACCTTCTTTGAGGGGGCGCTTGGACTTAGGACCCACTTTAACGTGACCGTTGACCCCATCGAGTCAACCCAGAATCTGGCCGTTCTCAAGCTGGTCCCAAGGCATGAGGACCCGAGCGTCACATTCCTTTATCTGTGGATAGACCTTGTAAGCTACCGGATTTGCCGCATACAAAGCCAGGATATTGTGGGAAACTCCAACGAGGTCACACTTGAATCCTTTGCGCCCCATTCGAGCCTCGATCCCGCCCTGTTCCACCTGGAGGTCCCGCCTTCGGCGAAGGTTATTGGCGCCGACGGCCGCGAACTGAGCACCCCCGAAATTGAACAGTTGAAGGCCAGGATTTCTTCCGGAAAATAAACGGCTATGAACATCAAAACCGTTCTTGAAAATCTCATCGGGTTCTTTACCGGCGAAGAGATCGATTTTGCACTGATCGGGGCATTTGCGCTGCAGGCATATGGCTATGTGCGCGCCACTCAGGACATCGACTTCGTGGTGAGGGGTGAAGGGCAGCAAAGGGTCGTTCGGTTCCTTGAATCACTCGGGTATGAAACTTTCTATCGCTCCAAAGGGTTTTCAAATCATGTTCATCCGCTCGCTAGTCTTGGCCGGGTAGATTTTGTATATCTGGAAGGAGAAACTGCCGGCAGATTATTCTCCGGGACCAAACCCATAATGATTTTCGAAGGCATTTCAGTCCCCGTGGTAAGGCCCGAACACCTGATTGCCCTTAAGATCTTTGCAATGAAGAACGACCCCGCGAGGACTTTTCGTGAAATGGCCGATATTGAGCAACTCCTGAACCTCACCTCGCAGAGCGTGGATATCGATGAGGTAAAGGGCTATTTTGAAAAGTACGGTCAACTGGAGAAATTCTATGAGCTTACCGGAGGAAAGTAAGAAATTGCTCAATAAAAAACTTCTTGATCTTGAATCAGGTCTTCCCTTGACCCGGAAAGATTTTCGAGCCATGGAGCGCTCCCGGGGACGGCATGACCTTGACCTTGCGGGCTATATAATTTGGCTGGAGGAGATCGGCGCTTTCGAAACAAGGAAAGCCGGTGCGAAAATATACGCCGAACGGTTCGAATTATAGCTGGCCGGCGCTGCTATTTACGCATAAATATTTGGTGGGAGAAACGCCTGAAAATTGCTAATGGGGCCGGACCGGCCTTCGCATAAAGGGAAAGCGTTTGCGGCGATCTTGGGCCACATCTCCCTCGTAATTCTGTTTCTGTTAATCCTGAAAATCCTGTTAATCCTGTCAAAAAAACCCCTGCTTTACGGCGAGTGGAGACCGCAGAACAGTGAACACTGAGCAGTAAAAATCACTACTCACTATTCACCCGCATGCTCCTCACGTAACGTACAATGGCCCAGGTTTCATCCTTTGTAAGGGTGGCGTAGAGGGCAGGATGCCTATTGAAACCAAACCGGATTTCATAAAAGATTTCACCGTCGCTCTTGTCCTGCACATGAGAACTTCTGAGGTTCGCGGGCAGGGGGGCGAAACTTTGTCCAACCGTGCCGTTGCCGTCCAACATGGGGCCGTGACACTGTACGCAGTAGAAATGATACCTTTCCCACCCCCATGCAACCATTTTGGAAGTGCCGTCGAGCGGGTTTACGAGCTCCATGGGGTTTGCTTCACGTTCCACCCAGATGCCTCCGTCAACCGGGATGGCCTTTTTGGGCATCTGCGGGAATTCCTCGTTGTAGGCTTGAACTGCCTCGTCGTCCCTCATCTCGGAGTAATTGCAGCCAAACAGGGTGAAGGACGCAAAGCCGAGCAGCGCAATGAACACAGCGTGGCGCATAAGCGAGTGAGTGAACGCGCTTCGGGCTGTTTTCATTTCGGCGCCTCCATCCGTTGCATTTCCGACACCGGCCCCATGACGTGTTGAGGCTCAACCGAGGCCGCCTCAGGTCCCGGAGCGAGGCCGTTGGGTCTGGCCGGACTATAGGTGAAATAGGCGGATTGGCCCGGGATGTCGGCGACAACGCTGAAATCCCAGTCCGGAGGCCCTTTGTCACCGATGACAAAATAGATCAACAAACCCCACGCGAGAAACCCTCCCGCTATTGCCCCGATGATCGACCAGGTCTTAACCCAGCTACATTCTTCTTCTGAGTGCATCTCAGGATACTCCGGTCTTAAAACCTGCTGCCGTTGGCCCAGACGAAAATCAAATAGGAGAAAGCCCACGCTGCTATCAGCAGGTAAGTGTAGATGAGAAATGGACCTATAGGGTTCTTATCCGTGTGGTGTCCGCTCCCGGGTTCGCGGCCCCCTGTTTTATCGAGTTCCTGTTCGGTCCCGGCTGTGCGTCTTGTCCGGTAACCCGCCCAAGCGGCATAGACCATAATAAGAGATATCCCGCCCAGAAAGAGGGCGATCATTTCATACTGGAAATCGACCCAGACAAAGAATCGCATGTTCGTATCCGTTCAATGGTGATAGAGACCAAGCGTCAATGCGGCTGCAAAGGCGGTAAAGCCTATCGCTGCTATAAAGAACAGGGCGGCAGTGTGCGCTCTGCGTTTTGAGCGGCTTACGGCTGTAATCGGCTGCGATAGAAGGTCTTTTCCAAGCGGCAGATACCTCGCGCGCTCCTGGTCCGAAAACTGCCCCGCCCGAAGCCCCCAGATGAATGCCGCAAGGCTCACGATCAGACTGATTACGACAAGAAAAAGCCATCCGGAGTAATAGATCATTTGTCCTTCACCACCGGTTCATAGGCCGCGTCGATCCCTCTGGGCTCAGCGTGGGCGTCGGTTTGCCCGATAAACGTCACGGCCACATAATTGCCCACGTCCCAAATCTTCTCGGACTGGAGGTCCTTTTTGAAGTAAGGCATCGCTGTGCCCGTGATTCCGTTCATTATCTGGTAATAGAGTATGCCGCCGGAGATCCCCCTGTCCCTGAGTATCGTAAAATTGAGGGGCGGTGGGTAAAGATAAGGCTGGGCCGGGCCCATGCCGTCCCCCACCGGACCGTGGCAGCCGATGCAGAAACTCTGGTAAACCCTGTGCCCGCGCGCAAGGCCGGCAGCGGAGGTCAGGTAGGGGTTGGGCAGCTTTCTCCAGCCTTCCGGAACGTGGGCATGCAGCCATTCGACGTTCTTTTCGGGACCTGACTGGAAGGCTGCCGTCGTTTCGGTTTTCCAGTAATTCTGCCGGGCCATTCTTTCGTCGGCCAGTTTAAATCCGAGGCTTTGCTTGTAGGCTATGAGGGCCTTGATTTTCTCCGGGCCGAGAAACACCCAGGAAGGCATAAGTGACTCGGGCCGGGTGAACCTGGGGTTGGCGAAATGGGCCAGGTGCCAGTCGTCAGGATGCTCGCCGCCCTCCTCAGAAAGATCCGGGCCGGTTCGCTCGGTCCCTAAAAGGTGGGGCGAGTCTGCAACGTAGTCTCCGGATTGCGCTACCCTTTCGGAGCCGATGTCCCAGTCGAAGTTGCGAATGAACTGCGTATGGCAGTAGGTGCAGCCATTGTTTACATAAATTGAACGTCCTTCTTCCTCGAGCGCCGTGCGCGGCCTGAAGATGTCGGACCCCTGCTCGCTTATCGTAATCCAGGGCAGGATCACGAACATGAAGAGCACCGGGGCGAAAATGAGCAGCCCCCCGAGAACCAGTACGGCCGGTGTCATCCTCATTGTGGTTCTCCCTGAAACGCTTCTCCGAATATGCTCTCGTCCTGCGCCTGCTCGCCCCGGATTGTCCTGATCACGTTATAAAGGCCGATGAAAGCCGCCCCGACGATGAGCACTCCCACAGCCGCACGCAGTATGAAATAGATGTGGATCATGGGCAGCGTGCGGTATACGGTTGTTCCGTTAAGCCAGGCGTTCCCCTGGACGAGGCCTCCGGCCGTGAGCACCATGAAAAAACCGGCCATGCCGAGAACGAGCAGCCAGTATTGGACGTCTGCAAGACGGCCGCTATAGAGCGGTTTTCCCGTAATCCTTGGGAGCATGTAATATAGTCCCCCCAGTGCGATCATCCCCGAGAAGCCGAAAACCCCTATGTGAGAATGTGCGATAACCCAATTATTCAAATGAGTTACCTTCTGCACGACCGGCAGCGCCTGAATTGTTCCCTGCGTGGCGGTGAGCATATACCAGACCAGGCCGGCCGCTACGAACCTTCCGCCGATATCTGCGTGGAAAAACCCCAGTCTGCCCCGCATCGTGAGCCAGAGGTTCACCAATACGGTAAAAACGGGGATGATCATCGCGATGCTCCCGGACACGGCCATCGTCTTCAGCCAGACCGGTATGGGCGCCTGAAGAATGTGATGCGCCCCGATATGAGTGTATATGACCAAAATGGTCCAGAAGCCGACAAGCGAGAGAACGTGGCTGTACAGCGGACTGCGGGCCACCCTCGGCACGATGTAGTAGGCTATGGCGATAGCAAGAGGGGTTAAGAAGAGCCCCACGATGCCATGCCCGTAAAACCAGGCCAGAATGGCGTCAGGCAACCCGGTTATCGCGCCTTTCATGTTAAAGACGGCGTGTCCGAAAAAGTAGATCAGCCAGGTATATACGAGGGCCGCAAATATATACCAAGTTGAGACGTACATTATCTTTTCCCGCCGGTTGGCCGCAGTCTGAAGCAGGTTCATGAACATGAGCGCCATTGACAGCAAAACCCCTACGTTTGCCGGCCAAATCCATTCGGCGTACTCCCTGCCCTGGGAGTACCCGAGATCGAGCGCCACGACACCCGTAAGAATGGACAGGTTCCAGATCCACAGGGAAATCTTCCCGAGTTTTTCGCTCCAAAGCGAGGTCCGCAGCACCGACGGGAGTATGTAGTGGGCGGCGCCAAGAAGAGCTGTGCCTGCGAAACCGAAGATCATCGTGGTGGTGTGCATCGGGCGAACCCTGCTGAAAACCAGCCCGGCAATGCCTCCAAAAAGGTCCGGAATGACTAGCCCGGTGGCGGCCGTAATGCCCTCCAGGGTGGCCAGGGCAAACCAGATGGCCGAACTCAGGAAACAAAGCTTTGCGGTCCCGTTTTCTTCAACTTTTAGAAGCTGCACCTGCTTATACCTCGCCGGTTCCAGACTGCTTTAATGATGACAGCCCAAATAGCAGTCAAGCTGCGCTTTTTTCTC
>JBELAB010000010.1:0-17723 GCA_049509275.1 Syntrophobacteraceae bacterium
CTTTGACAAAATAGTCATGAAACAAATTGCCTACGTGGCCAAACAGAGGAAAAAATAGCACTGCGCATCACAGGAGAATGAAATGAACATCGTCTGCTTGCTCGGAAGCCCAAGAGAAAAAGGAAATAGTGCTACGATCGCAAATCGGTTCTGCAGCACCGCCGAAGGGCTGGGTGCGGAAGTGAAGACTTTTACCCTGAACAATCTCCAATATCGCGGATGCCAGGGATGTATGGCGTGCAAGACCAAGCTGGACAGATGTGCGCTGAACGATGATCTCACACAAGTTCTGGATGCGGTTCGTGAAACCGACGTTCTCGTGCTGGCGTCGCCGGTCTATTTTGGGGATATCTCCTCTCAGCTAAAGGCATTCATCGATCGTACCTACTCATATCTGGTGCCAGACTTCAAAACCAATCCCAGGAAATCTCGCCTTGCGCCGGGTAAGGAGCTGGTTTTCATTCTCTCTCAGGGCAATCCGGACCCCAACAACTTTGCCGATATCTACCCAAGATTCCGATTCTTCACCCGAACCTACGGCGGCTTTGGTGAGAGTCATCTCATTCGTGCGTTGGGAGTTAATGAACCGGGGGAAGTTGCAGGTCATGAGGACGTGATGAAGCTGGCTGAAACAACGGCTGAGAAGATATGTAATAAAGATTAAATGCCGGATGACCGACTTTTGCTCCACTCCTGCTATGATTCGGTTTGATATGCTGGAAACATTTGCGTCTTTTATTGTGGGGCTGACGGGCAGTCTCCACTGTCTCGGGATGTGCGGGCCGCTCATTATTGCATGGTCTCTGCGGTACAGGAGCGCGTCTCAGGCCGGCTCGGGGGAAGCGGGACATTCCCTTTTCTCCGGGGTGTTCCTGCATCACCTCGCGTTCCATGCCGGACGGATTGCCACGTATGCCTTGCTGGGCGCCATCGTCGCGGGTATTTTCAGTTCTTTGGAAGTACACAGATTCTCAATGCAATACAGGGCAGGCTTTGCCATTGCCTCGGGAATCGCCGTCATTGGTCTGGGCCTGGTAATTTTTGGGACCTTGCCGCTGCCCCATTTTGTCGCCCGTCTTCTTTCGCCTCAGGCATCGGTTTTCGGCAAGAGCCTGGCGAGACTGGCGAACTCCAGGAGTCTCGGTTCCAAAATAGGGCTGGGCATCCTTGCCGGGCTACTGCCCTGCGGTCTTACATGGGCCATGCTGGTTGCGGCGGCAAGCACGCTCAGCCCCGTCAGGGGGCTTGTCATGATGGCCGCTTTCGGGTTGGGGACCATTCCGGCGCTGCTCGCGGCAGGAATGTCGGCCACGTTGGTGTCCGCGCGGACACGACTATTGGGCGAACGGGCGGCCGCGATTTTCATTGTAACTATGGGCGCGTCATTGGCTATAAGGGGCTTGGGGGTGGTCCTCGGGTTCGGAGACCATTGCGGGCCGATGGAGCTTCTGTCGAAAAGCGGCCTTTTGGGGAGATGAGGAAGTCCTGATCCCGGCTGGTTGTGGGTTCATCCGGCAAACGGGCATCAGCAGGTCGAGAAAGGACAGTAGCTGTCTGCCGTTAATCAATCGCGCCGATTGAACTCATTCATCGCATCGGACAGGCATGAGGCGAGGATGGCGCGGGCTGCTTTTTCAGCCTGCGCCGTCATTTTTTCGAAGTCTTGCCGGTCTTCCGGATATGGGGGCTGCAAGACAAAGGTTTCGACCGGTTCCCCGTGTTGGGGGCGGCCGATTCCCATTTTGAGGCGTGGAAAATCCGAACCGCCGACGTGGTCAATTATCGACTGGATGCCCTTGTGTCCCCCTGAGCCGCCTCTTTGTGCGATTCGAACCCGGGCAAACGGCAGATCCAGGTCGTCATGTAAAACGAGCATGCGGTCCGCAGGGATTCCGAAGTATTTGATGATCTCGCCAACGGCTTCGCCGCTGTTGTTCATGAAGGTGAGCGGCTTTACAAAAAGGATTTTTCGTCCTTCGGCGATCGCGAAACCCCACGAGGCCCGGAACTTACGTTCCATCATCATGGGCGAATAGTGCGCAATCAGCCGGTCAACGACCTGGAACCCCACATTGTGGCGGGTGTGTTCGTATTGTTTTCCCGGATTGCCAAGGCCGATGAGGGCAAGGATTGGCTCTTCGCTGCGGCAGACATCACCCATATGGACTGAACCGTTTGAGATGTTTATTGCCCGCGGCGATTCTGCAAGCGGGCAACCTGGTAGCCGGTCCCACCGGCCCCGCGGCGATTTTGCAAGCGGGCAACCTGGCAGCCGGTCCCACCGGCCCCGCGGCGATTTTGCAAGCGGGCAATTTGGCAGCCGGTCCCACCGGTCCCGCGGCGTTTTGCAAGCGGGCAACCTGGCAGCCGGTCCCACCGGCCCCGCGGCGATTTTGCAAGCGGGCAATTTGGCAGCCGGTCCCACCGGCCGGCCACACCGGCCACTATTTTTTAGGGCCTTCTTCCGTGGGCTCGGCCGCGCTCTCAGGAGCCAACACGCTTACGACCCCTACGGCCGGGTCCTCGTCGAATTCATAGGAAGGTTCGGCTACAAGGTCCTCGACGTGGAGTGTCTCTCCCATATCGATGTTGCTCACATCGATCCGGATGCTTTCCGGAATTTTGTTTGGCAGACAGCGCACGGAGAGCGTTCGTTGAATGAGATTGATCTCTCCGCCCTTAAGCACCCCTATGGCCTCTCCTACCAGCTCCACGACAACTTCCACGGTGATTGACTGATCGAGGGGCACTTCATAGAAATCAACGTGGAGAAAGCGCCTCCGGTAAGGGTGTTTCTGAATTTCGCGAATGAGCACCTGCCTGGTTTGGCCGCCATCGATCTTAAGGTTGAGGAGCTTACTCTCGCCGCCGGTCTCTCTGAGAAGCTTCTCCAGATGCAACGCCGAAACCGAAAGTGAGGTCGACTGGGTTTTAGGTCCGTAAAGCACCGCAGGGACCCTCAGATCCTGGCGCATGGTTCGCGCGGCGCCCTTTCCAGTCTTGTTTCTTGTTACCGCTTGAATTTCCAGAGTCATTCTTTATGCCTCCTGATGTGTCCGGCGCTCAACTTTGCACAAAAAGATCCAGCCGGGAGCTTTCGGTAAAATTCCGGGCGCCGGGGGATCTCAAATTTCGTTGAATATGGAGCTTATCGGTTCCTCAAAATGCACCCGTTTGATGACTTCGGCCAGCATGGGCGCAATGCTGACCGTACGGATTTTATTGCAGGCCCTCGCAGTTTCAGATAGAGGAATCGTATCTGTCACCATCAGTTTCGAGATGGGCGAGGAAGCAATTCGTTCCACGGCTGCTCCAGAGAGCACCGGATGAACGGCGCAGACCTCGACTCTCCCGGCCCCGGCCGCTTTAGCTGCGTTTGTCGTGCGCAAGACGGTCCGCCCCGTATCGATCAGATCGTCAATAATTATAACCTTTTTCCTTTTGACGTTTCCCACGATCTTCGGGAAGGCGCCGTTGCCCTCGCGATAGTCCGTGAGGGCCAGATCAAGCTTGAGCCGGGAGGCGAAAGACCTGGCGCGCTCGGCGCCTCCTGAATCGGGGGCAACCACGATCTCGTCTCCCCGTATCTTTTCTTTGAGTGCGCTGCTCAAAACAATCGTGCCGAAAAGATGATCCACCGGAATATCGAAGAAGCCCTGAATCTGGTCGGCGTGCAGGTCAATCGTAATCACGCGGTCGGCCCCCGCTACGCTCAAAAGATCGGCAACCACTCTGGCGGAAAGCGGGACCCTGGGCTTTTCTTTCTGGTCCTGGCGGCCGTAGCCGTAGTAAGGAATTATCGCGTTAATCCGCCGCGAAGACGCCCTTTTGAGGGCATCTATAATCACCAGCAACTCCATGAGATTTTCATTGACAGGCGGGCAGGTGGACTGGAGCACGTAGGTGTCTTTGCCCCTGACGTTTTCGCCTAATTCCACCCTGACTTCTCCGTCAGAAAAGCGGCTGATAAGAGCTTTGCCCGGATCTATACCCAGCCGCGAACAAACTTTATCTGCAAGGGCGGGGTTGGAATTTCCGGCAAAAAGAGTGAGGCGGCTCCACATAATTGCAATTTGCCTGCGCCAGTTTGCGTCCCTGCGGAAAGGGTTTCAGACCCTCCGCACAATTTACCCGATTGCAAGCCGTTATAAATTACAGACAGCCATGCCAAAGAAAAAAATGGCTGGGGCGGGAGGATTCGAACCTCCGAATGCGGGTTCCAAAGACCCGTGCCTTTCCGCTTGGCGACGCCCCAACGCAATATCCCGCTAATGCGGCAAATCACAGCGGAGGCGCAATAAAAAGAGGCGCCCCCGGTCAGATCAATTTTGACGGCCGATTACTTCTGCAGAATGGACCCAGCAATCCGGCCAATTTTTTCTTGCGATGATTTCAACATCTTCTGCCGCCTGCGCGGTCCTGAAAATTCCAAACACCGTCGGCCCGCTTCCACTCATGGAAGCCGCCAGGGCGCCCTGGCCGATCAACCATCGTTTAAGTTCGGCTATGACCGGAAATCGGGGTACGGTGACCGATTCGAGATCATTTTCAATTAGATGCTGAAGTCGCCAAGGATGCTCACTTAAATCACTAAGCCTAATTTGAGGCAAGTCTTTTGTCAATTTTAAACTTTGATATACCCAGCCCGTCGGCACGGTCACGGGTGGTTTTATCAGGAGCAGCCGATAATCGGGCACCTTGTCCGCAAATTGGAGCTTCTCACCTATCCCGGTTGCCAGGGCAGGTCTTGAGTGCAGGAAAAAAGGCACATCGGCCCCAAGGCTCAGGGCAAGTCTTTCCAGGTCGCCCGGGGGGAGTGCGCTTTCGAAAAATGAGTTAAGGGCGGAAAGAACGCCGCCCGCATCCGAGCTGCCACCCCCGAGGCCGGCGCCCCAGGGGATGTGTTTTTCAAGATGTATGTTCACAGCGGTCTTCGAGTTGCTGCTTTTCACGTAAAGATCAGCGGCGCGCCAAGCCAGGTTTCGCTCATCGGAGGGTATATCGGGCGAGTCACAGGTGATTGAAATATGCCCGCCCCCGGGCCGGACGTCGATCGAGATATTATCGAAAACCGAAATGGGCAGCATTAGGCTCGAGATATCGTGGTAGCCGTCTTGCCTTTTTCGGATCACCTCGAGCCATAGGTTTATCTTCGCGGGAACGCTGATCTTGAGGATCAAATCCTAACCGGTCCTTTACGGGTGTCCCAACCATCGGGTGTTTGCGGACGGACGCCTGCTATTTGCCTGCTTTTTGGATGTAGCGCATCCGAAGATCATAGAGCACGGACTTGAGAAGCCTTTCCTCATCCTGGTCGAGATTGCCCTTGGTTTTCTCCTGGAGCATGCCCAGAGTGTCGATAATCTGCTTTGCGATGGGCAAATCAACCAGTGTCCGATTGTTTTCCGGCTCCGGAATTTCTCCCAGGTGCACCAGTGCCGATGAGCTAAGGGAGAAAATGAAGGTGGCCAGGGTAACTTCGGGCAAAGGGCCCCGTGCTTGTTCCTCCTGCCTGCCGGAAGCCTCTTCGGGGCTGGCGCTCTTTTGTTCTCCCGCTGCGGAAGCCGCTTCAGGCTGGGGTTCCTGCTTGTTTTCTTCCGTTTCGGCCCCCTCTGCGAACCTTCGACGGTCCTTTATCACAAATCCCTTTTCTTGTTCCTTGTCTGCCATGGCGCTTTTACCTCCTCAATCAATCGAGTGGATTAAAGCTCGATTGCCTGGACAATGTCCACATTATCCATCGCAAGCAGCTCCTCGATGACATGCGCGGGAACGGACGTGTCAGTGCGCAGAAAGATAATGTTTTGTCCGCGTTCGAGCACCTGCCCGACATTCATCAGCGAAATATTCACGTTGTGGCGTCCAAGGCAGGTGCCGATGGCGCCTATAGTGCCCGGGGTGTCGATATTGTGGATCAGCAGCAGATGCCCTTCGAGGGCCGCTTCAAGGCGGAAGTCGTTGATCCGGACCATGCGCGGCTCTTTTTTACCAAGTATGGTCCCCGCAACGAAATTTTCTGCCTGTGAAGTCTTCACATGAATGCTGATCAGGTTGGTAAAGTCTTCGGCCTCGCGACGGACCGACGTGGTCACCCTGATATTGCGCTCCTTTACGTGGATAGGGACATTGACGAAGTTGACCATGTCGCCAAGGATCGGTGTAAGCATGCCTTTTAGGATGGAAATGCTCAGAGGTTGCGTTTCCAGTAAAGACGCATCACCTACGAATTCTATGGATACCTTCTGTATGGCGCCCTTTGTTATCTGAGTCAGCACGCATCCGAGCTTTTCGGCCAAAATCAGGTAGGGACGCAGTTTGGACAACACAGAACCGTCAATATTAGGAGCGTTTACAGCGTTGCGGATTGTCCCGCGCGTAAAAAAATCTGATATCTGGTCTGCAACTGCGATGGCGACGTTTTCCTGGGCCTCAGCGGTGGAAGCTCCAAGGTGAGGCGTAGCTATCACCTGATCGAGGGTGAGCAGGGGATTATCCGTAGGAGGCTCTTTAGCAAACACGTCAAGCGCAGCCCCGGCCACGACCCCCTGTTTGATTGCCTCATAGAGGTCCTGTTCGTTTATGATTCCTCCTCGCGCGCAGTTGATGACGAAAGCACCGGGTTTCATTTTCCTGAAGGCATCGATATTGAGCAGGTTGCGGGTTTCCGAAGTCATGGGGGTATGGATCGTAATGTAGTCCGATAACGCCAACAGCTCATCGAACGATACGCCCCGGATGCCCAGAGAGTCAATCACTTCGGGGTTGATGTAAGGATCGTAGCCGATGACCTGCATCTTGAGTCCCTGGGCGCGTTCGGCCACTACTCGTCCGATCCGGCCGACTCCTATGATTCCAAGCACCTTGTTGAAAACTTCCTTTCCCTTGAAGCGTTTCTTCTCCCATGCGCCACTCTTTAAAGAGGTGGAAGCTTGCGGAATGTTGCGGGTAAGAGCAAACATCATGGCTATGGCGTGTTCGGCTGTGGTTATGACGTTGCCTTCCGGGGTGTTCATTACTACTATGCCGCGTTTGCTTGCCGCTTCAATATCGACGTTGTCAAGCCCTATTCCGGCGCGTCCTATCACTTTCAGATTATGCGCATTTTGCAGCACCTGGGCGGTAACCTTGGTCGAACTCCGGATAACCAGCGCGTCGAACTCCTTTATCACCAGACTGAATTCTTCGGCAGACAGTGTTGTATTCACTTCCACTTCGAAGCCGGGGACCTTCGCAAGCTTTTCGATCCCCGATTCGGAAAGGTTGTCGCTGACAAGAATCTTCATGGATTTCTCCCGGGACAGAATGCGCCTTCACTGCCGGCACAAAATAAAGCTAGCATTATCGGTCTTTTGCGTCAAGAATCATTCTTGATGCCAAATTCGGGGTCCCGCCTTCGGCGGGCTAAGGGAGCAATCAATTCCCCTGTTCCCCTTTATCCGCTATCTGTTTCATTTAGCTATTTCAATAGGTTGGGGATGCAACCCAGCTCTTTTTAACTCCTCGTCTATTATGCTCCTGAAGTCCTCCAGCGACAGGCCGCCGGGAAACAGGGTCCCGTTGATGATAAATGAGGGGGTCCTGTCCAGTCCCGCCTGAGCTACTTCGCGCAGGTTCTTTTCCACCAGTGCCTTATATTTTGAATCCTGAAGGCATTGGGAGAAATTTTCCGGGGCCATTCCTAGTTGGGCGGCATTGCTTACCAGGTTGACGGGCGACAGATCCTGTGCGGTAAACAGGCTTTCCTGATACTGCCAGAATTTGCCCTGCTCCTGGGCGCAGTGAGAAGCTTCGGCTGCCTTGAAAGCATCTTTATGCCGCCTGAGCGGATAGTCTTTATAGATCCACCGGACACTGTCACCGTAAGCGGCCCTGATCTGTTTTACCACTTCATGGGTCGATCGGCAGGCGGGGCACTCATAGTCGGAGAATTCGACTATGGTGACCGGCGCATTCGAAGGCCCCAGGGTGGGAGCGTCCTGGATGTCGATTGTTATCCTGGGCGGATAGGGCACGGGCACAAGAATACGGACGCCGTATTTGGATTCGAGGCCGTGAGCGTAATCCTTGATGACCTGGGATTTTTTCTGCTGTTCCAGAAAGGTCCTTATTTGCTGTCTCAGATCCGGAAGGGTTCCCTTAAACTCCTGGAGCTCCTGCTGGTTGTCCTGGATGTATTTGTCGATTTCAGATTCTTCAACCTGTGTCGAACCGGCAGAGGTTATTTGCTCAATGAGATTGTCCAACGTTTTTCCCTGCTGTTTTGCTTCCTTATCGAGAACTATTTGAACTACCAACTGGTCCAGCTTTTCCCTCTTCATCCGGTAGATGCTTCTGCGCGCCTCCATGAGTTGTGGGCCAAGGAGCACATCGAGCCGCTGGTTGGTAATGACCTCATCGCCCACGGTGGCCGCAATCCCGGAATCATCGGAGCCCGGGGGGGCCGCCGCCGCCGGGCGGGGCGCACTCTTTGGCCCGGAATGTGATAGATCGTTCCCGAAAGGGACCCAGGAGAAGAAGGCCACGAAGAAAATAAGGGCCAGTGTCGTTTCCTGCCAAAAAAGCTCTTTTCTAAACGTAGCCATAAGCAGCAGGAGGATGACGGCGGCATTGGCCGTGCAAAATACGCAGGGCGCTTTGAGCTGAATCATGAGCAGAATGAGAAGAGCTTCCACTCCGGCAGCGGGGCCTGCGATCCATGTGGCCATCTCCTGCCTGAACACGGCCAACATGGCCGTGACTGAATAAAACACCGCCCCCAGCAGCCACAAAGGCATACGCATAAAATGAATTTCGAGTGTATCTTTGCATGCGCTTGGGCAAAGAGGTTTAAGAAATGAGATACTCTCGTGAAATCCGCTCATCAGGGATACGGTCAGCCCGGCCAGGGAAATGAGCAGCAAAAGGATGCTTGTTTTGCTGCGATCGCCAAATGGAGGTATTTCCAGTCTGTCCGGTCTAGTTTCTATTATTCGGGTCATTCGGGGGGGCATAGATTCACGGTCTCCATCAGTTTTGAAATCTCAAAGCGAATCTGACTTATGAGAAAAACCCCTTTTTCTTTGGATCCAGCTCTTTGAGGTCCTCATTAATCTCATTAATTTTGGAGGGCGAGTCTGTGATAAGGGATTTTGCCTTTTTAAAGTGCGAGATAGCGAGTTCCTTGTTGCCTTTGTTATAGTAATAGCGCCCGAGATAGAAGTGTGCCGCCCCCAGCTGGTTGGCCTGTCCCAGGATCACTCCGAGCTGATAGTCCACCTCGGGGAACATAGGCGCGAGTTCTTCTATTCGCATCAAATGCTCAAGGGCTTCATCTTTTTTCCCCATATCCATCAACACCAAGGCCAGCCTGAAATCGGCGATTGAGGAACTGGGGTCGATCATCAGGGCTGACTCCAGAGTGTTTTGCGCCTCCTGGAGTTTGCCTATCCTGTGGTAAGCTTCTCCCAGCGTGCTCAGAACAAAAGGACTGGCCGGCATGAGGTGAGCGGCTTGCCTGAGCTGCTCCACCGCTTTGGACCACTGATTTTGCCTTAGGTAGAGACGCCCCAGCCCGAATACAGCAGCATTGTCACCTTTTTTTATCCCCTCCTGGAAACGGTCAAAAGCTTTTGTCTCGTCTGTATAGTCCGCTATAAGGGTAGCCTGCATGACTTGGAAATCCCCGCTGGGGGGTTGCACCGCTTTTCGGGATGAGGCATTCCGTTTTTTGACCATCTCATTCAGGTACTGTACTCGTTCACCAACGGCCGGATGGGTGGAAAGATAACTGGGAATCGTGGAATTTTGCAGCCACGTGCAGTCCATCAGCTTCTGCATCATAGATGGCATGTCAACAGGATCGTAACCTGCCGCACAAAGATACCCGAACCCGCGCATGTCGGCTTCCGTTTCGTGTACCCGGCTGTACTGTAAGGCAGCGGTCTCGGCGCCGGCCATGCCTCCGGCCGCAAGCCCCGGGGCCCCGAGAAAAATCCCCGCGACCACGCCGGCTATCATTGCAATGGTCAGAATCTTCGCCTCGTCTATGGATCTCTGAAGGTGCCGCGCCGTTATATGCCCCAATTCGTGGGACAGAATACTTGCCAGTTCGCCTTCTGAAGTCATCATTTCAATCAAGCCGCGGTAAATGAATATATAGCCGCCGGGGATCGCGAAGGCATTCGGGATCGGTGCATCGACCACGAAGAATTGGAATTGGTAAGTGGTTATGCCAACTTCTTTGGCGACTCGATTACCAATGCTTCTGACATAAGTGAGAACTTCGCCGTCTTCCACAAATGGCATGGACTTGTGGATCAACATAACGAACTTTTTGCCCAGGTCTTTTTCTTCGCTAAGAGTAATTGCGCTCACTTTGCCGTGCGGGCAAAGGATTACGAAGGTGAAAACAAACAAAGTGAGGGCGATTAGTCCCTTTTTTAGTTTCCTCCCGGAAACCGAAGCAGCAAACATAAAAGCAAGCCTTTATCAATTTTTTCCTGGTATGGTTTCGTTCGCCCCATGCTCCCACTCGACCCTGGGGGCCTCTGACCACAGGCTTTCCAGGTCGTAAAAGCAGCGCACGGGTTCGTAAAAAACGTGGATGATTACATCTCCATAATCCATAAGGACCCAGTGGCCTTCTCGTTTTCCCTCGGTCCCGATTGGTCTGAGTCCCCTGGTTTTGAGTTCGTTTTCAATGTTGTCGGCGATCCCCTGGACTTGCCTTCCGGATTTTCCGCTGCAAATGATAAAATAGTCAGCAAAGGAGGAAAATCGGGAGACATCCAGAAGAACCAGATCGAGGGCTTTGAAACCCAACGCCTCCCTGGCGCACAGGATGGCTTTTTCCTTGCTGCTCATCTCTATTCGGAGATCTTTGCCCTTTTGTTCAGCTCCCGAGATACCCGGATCAGGCATCATTTTTCCTTGCACTTTCGCAATGCGGCCTGCTGAGGGCCTTTGGGTATAACCGATTTTCCCCTATATAACTCCATACATTGTCGGGAACCAGATATCGCACGGACCTCCCTTCGGAGGCAAGCTCCCTTATCCTGGTGGACGAGATATCCATCCTGGTATTTGGGAGGCTGTACACCGAACAGAGCACCGGATGCCGGATTTCTCGATTGTCAGGCACGATTCTATACAATTCGGATACTCTTTTGGACAGAAATTGCAATATTTCATTTTCACGGCACTCGGGTCTGCAAAGAACGACAATGTCTGCCAGCCGAAAAATTTCCTTGAACTCATACCAGGTATCCATCTCAAAAAAAGCGTCGCATCCGACGAGAAAGAAAAGCTCGGCCCCGGGGTTTTCCTCGCGGAGTTGTTTGAGCGAATGCACTGTATATGATTTTCCGGGCATCCGCTGCTCGAGGTCCGAAAGCCGGAAACGCGGATTGCCGGCAATGGCAAGCTGGAGCATGCGCCAGCGGCTCTCAAAAAAGAGAATTTGACTGCCTGGTTTGTGGGGAGCAACGGCGACCGGCACGAAAAGCATCTCATCGAGTCCAAGTATATCCAGGGCTTCTTGGGCTGCCCTCAAATGGCCCAGATGAACGGGATCGAAAGTCCCTCCAAATACGCCCAGCCGCAGTGGCATTGGCTCCTCTCCAGTCCATCAGCCGCGCAACTGGCCGTTGCCGAAGGCAATGAATTTGGTTGTCGTAAGTTCCTCGACACCCATAGGGCCGAAAGCATGAAGCCGCGAAGTGGAGATGCCAATCTCGGCCCCAAGGCCAAGCTGAAAGCCGTCATTGAATCGTGTAGAAGCATTCACCAGGACAAGGGAAGACTGTACTTGCCGGACAAAACGGTGCGCCCTTTCGAAGTTTTCCGTAACAATGGCCTCGGTATGTTGAGAGCCATATCTGGTGATGTGGCGGATAGCTTCGTCCATGTCCTGCACTACGCGCACCGCAAGAATCAGATCGAGGTACTCGGCGTACCAGTCCTCCTCGGTAGCGGCGGCGCAGTTGGGCACAAGCGCCCTGGTCCTTTGGCAGCCGCGTAGCTCGACGCCGTTACGCCTGAAATCTTCGGCCATTTCGGGCAGGAAACTTTCTGCAATCGCCTCGTGAACCAACAATGTCTCCATTGCGTTACATGTGGCGGGCCGCTGCGCTTTGGCGTTGAGGCATATATCCCGGGCCATCTCCAGGTTCGTCTCAGAATCCACGTAGACATGGCAGACGCCCTTGTAATGCTTTAAGACGGGCATCCTCGAGTGTTTGGTTACAAAGCGTATCAGATCTTCTCCGCCACGCGGGATCATGACATCCACATATTCCTCGAGGCCAAGCAGATCGAGCACTGCCTGCCGGTCGGTGGTCTCGACAAACTGGACGGCGTCTTCGGGGAGGCCGGCTTGCTTGAGCGATTCCCTTAAAATCCCTGCAAGGCGGAGGTTGGAGTGAAAAGCCTCGGACCCTCCACGCAGGATTACGGCGTTTCCGGCCTTGATGCACAGCGCGGCTGCATCCACCGTGACGTTCGGGCGTGATTCGTAGACGATTCCGATCACGCCGAGAGGAATGCGCATCCTGCCGACCTGCAGGCCGTTGGGCCGCGTCCACATCCGGGTGACCTCGCCAACCGGATCGGGCAGCACCGAGACCTCTTTAAGCCCATCGATCATCTCCTTGAGGACTTTTTCGCTTACAACGAGCCGGTCTATTTTTGCCTTTCCAAGCTCCTTGAGCTCAGCCTGTTCGACGTCTTCACGATTGGCGGCGCCGATGGAGTCTCGCTCGAGTTCCAGGGCAGAAGCCATATTCTCGAGAAATTCCCGTTTCTGATTGCTGTTTACCATCGCCATGAGATGAGAGGCTTCGCGGGCTTTTTTGCCCATTTCCAAGATTTCGTCCCGCATAAATTCCTCCTGCTTCGATTTCGGGCCCTTTAGGTGATCTCGCTTGTGAGAACGAAATTGTCCCTGTGAATCACTTCATCGGAATGCTTGTAACCGATAAGCTTTTCGATTTCATCGCTGTGGCGGCCTTTTATGTTTTCGATCTCGGTCGATTTATAATTGGTGAGCCCTATGCCTATCACATTTCCGTCCTTGTCGATGCACCGCACCGGAGCGCCAACTCCGAAAACGCCCCTCACTTCCCTTACTCCGATGGGCAGAAGAGACCGGCCCAGCTTAATCAGGGCCGTTACAGCCCCATCGTCCAGGGCAAGCTCACCCGCAGGTTTGGGCAAATTAGCAAGCCAGACTTTCTTGCCCGAGTAAGCACGCTCCATGGGCACAAACATCGTGCCCAGTTCTTCACCGTCGAAAAGCCGCAGGAGAACATCTCTTTGCTTTCCAGCAGCGATTATCATCGCAATGCCCAAAGCAAGGCACTTGCGGGCGGCATTCACTTTGCTCAGCATTCCGCCCGTACCTGTCGAACCCGGCTCCGGAGCGGCGCAGGCCAGAATTTTGGCGTCCACCCGGTGAACCATTGGAATCAGTTTGGCGCTGGCATTAACCTTAGGGTTGCGGTCGTAGAGTCCATCAGTGTCGGTGAGGTTTATAACCAGGTCCGCCCCGACAAGCCCGGCGATAAGCGCAGAAAGGTGGTCGTTATCTCCGAACTTGATCTCTTCTACGACCACGGTATCGTTTTCGTTGATAATTGGCATGATTCCCCAGGAGAGGAGCGTCTCGAGCGTATTGCGCGCGTTGAGATAACGGTGGCGGTGAGCGAGGTCCTCACTGGTGAGGAGCACCTGGGCTACACGCAGATCGTACTTGTCGAAGGCGACCTCCCAGGCTTCCATTAGCGCCCCCTGGCCAACGGCCGCAGCCGCCTGCTTCTGCGGAATAGTCCGCGGACGCTCTGTGAGACCCATTCTGTGCATGCCGGATGCGACCGCACCGGAGGATACGACGAGTACGTCCATGCGGACGCTGCGTTCACGAAGTTCGGCAATCTGATCGCTAATCCGGTGAATCATGGCCCTGTCAAGCCCTTTAGGGCCCGTCACAACGGCGCTGCCTACCTTAATGAGAACACGCCTGCATCGGCTGAATACTTCCGCCCGCTCCTGAGAGTTGTACATAATCTGGTTCGGTTCTGCGATTGAATGTCAGAGAATTTCAAACCGTTTAAGCATCAAAGTCCAAAGGTGATAATCATATTCCCAAAAGCTGTTTTTTACAATGAGTTCACAAAAATGAAGTCAAGGAAATTAAAAAGAACTTCGAAAACCTGATATTTTTCACCGTAAAGGGGGGGAGAAATCAGCGATTTTAGCGGCTTTGGCAGGGTGATGAAAAAGCCGCCCCGCAACAGCCCACCGCAAATGATAGGCCACATTTACGCCACGGATGAACACCGACCCAGGGGCCGCACGGAAGCGCAGATTGGTTTTTAGGGGTATTGGTTTAGATGGGGAAGAGATTTGGGGTCTGCGTTATGTCATAATTGACATAACGAAAATCTGTGATACTCTTTCTTCCGATAGATGGTTGTGAGGCGCCTGCATTCAAAAGGACGTATTTGGTCCGCGATAGAGTGTTCACAGAAAAAAAGGAGAGTACCAGATGGATTTCAATACTGTCACCACGACATGCCCCTATTGCGCGTGTGGATGCGGGTTATGTCTTGAAGTCCTGGACGGCCGGATCGTCGGCACTTTGCCCTCCAAAACGAGCCCGACGAACAAAGGGAAACTCTGCATCAAGGGTTGGAACGTCCATGAATTCGTGCAACATTCCGACCGCTTGAAAAAACCGCTCATTAGAAACGGAGAATCATTCCGGGAAGTGCCGTGGGGCGAGGCCCTCAATTATGCGGCAAGTGAGCTCCGCAGGATCAAAGATACCCACGGACCCGATAGCATCGGGTTTCTCACTTCGGCCCGGTGCACCAACGAGGAAAACTACATCCTCCAGAAATTCGCTCGTGCGGCCATCGGAACCAACAATGTCGACCACTGCGCCCGCCTCTGACATGCCCCGACTGTGGCAGGTCTTGCCCTCGCGTTTGGAAGCGGCGCCATGACCAACTCCTTCGATGAACTGGAGGATGCCAATTGCATCTTCGCCATCGGCTCCAATACGACTGTCGCCCACCCTCTCGTGGCCTTGCGTCTCTTTCGCGCCAGGGCCAGGGGGAACATGCTCATCGTGGTTGACCCGAGAAAGACGCACCTTGCCCGGATAGCCGACATCCATGTTCAACACCGGCTAGGAACGGACGTGGCGCTCCTCAACGGCATGATGCATGTTATCTACAAAAATGGCTGGCACAACCAGGCCTTCATCCGGGAGCGGACGGAAAACCCCAATGTCCTGATCGAGATGATCGAACAATATCCTCCCGAGCGGGCGGCCGAGATCACCGGAGTGGATGTATCGACTATCATCAGGGTGGCGGAGCATTATGCCAAATCCGAGGCGAGTTCCATAATCTATTGCCTGGGCATCACACAGCACTCGACGGCTGTCGACAACGTAAAAAGCCTGGCAAATCTGGCCATGCTTTGCGGTCAGATCGGACGTCCTTCCACTGGAGTGAACCCTCTTCGCGGCCAGAACAATGTTCAAGGAGCCTGCGACATGGGGGGGCTGCCCAATGTCTTCCCGGGCTATCAGGCAGTGACGGTCCCCGAAAACCGGGAAAAGTTCGAGGCTGCCTGGAAAGCTAAAATACCGCCCAATATAGGGCTCACCATCATGGAAATGATGCATGCCTGTACAGACGGAAAAATCAAGGGGATGGTCATCCTGGGCGAAAACCCCGTAATGACCGACCCCGATTCCTCTCACGTGAAGCACGCGCTGGAATCCGCCGAGTTCTTAATGTCCATCGACATCTTCCCCACTCCGACAACCGCTCTGGCTCACCTGGTCCTGCCGGCGGCGTCCTTTGCCGAAGTGGACGGAACGTTCACCAACTCGGAGCGGCGCGTACAGCGGGTGCGCAGGGCGATTGACCCTGTTGGCGGAAAAACGAACTGGCAAATCATTCAGGAGCTCTCCACGCTCCTGGAATATCCCATGCATTACGAGTCCGCCGCAGAGATCTTCGACGAGATGGCGCGGCTGACTCCGGCTTTCGGCGGAATAAGCCACTCTCGCCTTGGAACTGATGGAATCTCCTGGCCATGCCCCTCACCGGACCACCCGGGGACCCCGATTCTGCATATCGGGCGTTTCACACGGGGCCTCGGACTTTTCCACGCTGTTGAATACAAGCCCCCTGCGGAAATACCGGACGATGAGTACAACTTCTGGATGACCACGGGAACTGAGTACGCACACTACCTTTCTGGCAGCATGACGCGACGGTGCGAGCACCTTGACAGTGAAATGCCTGAACTCATTACGGACCTCAATCCGGACGATGGAGAGCGGCTCGAGATCAGGAACGGCGATTATATTAGAGTGACCAGTCGTCGAGGGAGCCTTGTTTCAAGAGTGCATCTGACCGACCGGGTCAAAGCCGGAATGATCTTTATGCCCCTTCATTTTGAAGAAGCCGCTGCCAATCTGCTCACGAACCCGGCTCTGGACCCCGTCAGCAAGACGCCGGAGTACAAGGTCTGTGGGGTGAGACTGGAAAAGGTCATGAAATCGGCATGAAAAAGTCAGGCCACGAAAAAGGGGAGCGATTTGAATGAAAACCGTATGTTGCTAACCGGGCCGGGTTCAGGAATGAAGAATTCTCTCCCGATGCGTGTAGATGCTCATACTGTTCTCACGCAAAAAACCTATCAGCGTGATATTCAGTCTGCCGGCCATCTCGACCGCCATGCTGGTTGGCGCCGACAACCCTGCAAGGATTTCAAGGCCGAGTACACCGGCCTTTTGTACCATTTCGAAACTCAGGCGAGACGAAACGATGGCAAGGAACGCCTCCCGTGTTTTGCCTTCATTGACCAACGCCCCGATTACCTTGTCGAAGGCGTTGTGGCGGCCGATGTCCTCGGCAAATGCAAGCAAGTTCCCACGGAGGCCGAAAAGAGAAGCCGAATGCGTTGACCCGGTGAGCTGAAAAATGGTTTGCCGTGTTTCGAAGGATTGCTTGAACTTCAGGATGTCGCCAAGGGACGTGTGGTGGAACGCCTTAACGGGAGGGCTTTCGGAATATATTTCGTCCGCTTTGCTCTTACCGCACAATCCGCAACTGGACTTGCTAAGGTACTCGCGCCGTCTCTCGATGTTAACCGTATTGGCCGATCTTTTCCGGTCCAGGTCGACGAGCACCCTGTGCTCTCCCGGTATGGCCTCGCAGTGCCTGATTGCGAGCAGGTCATCGCGGGAATCGATGATTCCCTCGGTAAAGCAAAACCCCGTCACGAGGTTTATATCGTCACCGGGCAGACGCATGGTAATGGCGTAGGGGGAATCGTCGATGTAGATTTCCAGAAGCTCCTCAACCGCAAGGTCGTATTCGGCGGCGAAAAGACCGTTGTTTTTGTATGTCGAAGTCTTACACTTAAGGACCTGCACTTTGATCGTCTCCTTCTAGCTTCTTACAGGCCGGGGACCAGGTAAGGGGTCTCCCCCGCGCATGCCCGGCAGATCGCCCCATCGTCTATCGGATAAGGTTCTCCGCACAGGTTACAGCAGCCAATGCCGCCCCTGCGGTGCTTGCCAAGCAATTGAGGCCGGACGAGGACGGTCTCAATTCTGTAGAGTTCGGGTCCCGCTTGCCTGATTTGCTCCAGAAGGAGTTGGCCATCCTGCTCGTGCTTCGTCTTTAGCTTGAAAAGCCATGCCTCCACTTCCGGCCATGCCC
>JBELAB010000100.1:0-8463 GCA_049509275.1 Syntrophobacteraceae bacterium
GAGGTTGAAGCTCCCGGAGTTTCTGGGTAATTACCTCGACGTTAGCCAGATGATCGATAATCCAGTCGGTATCCACCAGATAACTAACTTTCATAACCTGGCTTCCGGTCGGGATGAGATGAGGCGATTCTCATAAATCCGCCGCTTGAGCTCTTCACAGTCAAGACTATCTTTCCAGGCCCCGGCAGTAGCCTCAAGAACATCTTCGGATATCGGCATGTCGTTTTCGGTCGCTCTTTCCCGGCGGGTGCGTTTTGCCTTGGCCTTTTTCCTCAGCCGTTCCGCAATCGTCTCCAGCAGTAGAATGTCTTCGTCGTCCAAACCTTCAAGTTCAATGAAGCTGGCCATTGGCCTCTCCTTTCCGTGGTGGTCTTTGAAAAAAACCGGCTGAGAAGCGGGCCATTCCAAGACATCATTATGACAAGGAATTTAAAGGACTTCCCGGTCCCTGTCAAGAAATGCGGTACCCTAATCCAGAACGTCTCGCGGTTTGCCCGATGCCCGAATTTCCGAGACGAATTAATTTGTTCGAAATATGCAGAAACCCAGCAGACGCTACACTGCTAGCACCATCTATCACGGGTGTTGGGATGCAGGTGCATGTCTTGGGGGATCGGGACGTGTCCGTTGATGACACACCGCGCGACAAGTTCCTGGGCGGCCGTTAACAATGATTCATCGGTCCCGGTCCATTTCTGGCGGGCATTTTTCAGGGTGGGCGCCTGCCCGCCGTCCATGAGCGCACAAAGGAGTATGTAGAGCGAGGTCGCTTCGACGCTAACCTTGAGATCGAATATAGCACGGTCCATGTTCATAAGCTTTGTTGACTCCGGAATTTTAGAACATATCATCCAAGTATTAAAGTCAATGCATACGAAAATCGCCAACATCCGGAGCCTCTTGCAAAACTCAACAAAACCTTCATCCCGGTGATATCCGGGGTCCGGAAGACATTGAAAAACCTGGATTCCGGCCCCCGGACCAGACACTTCCGGGGCAGGCTTCGCCGGAATGACGTTGAAGGACTTTTGCAAGAGGGTCTCCGGTAAATCAAGGGACCCAGACTCGTTACGAGCTCGGTCGATGCATAAAATCGAGCACCACCCTGTTCAACTCCTCGGCCATTTCAACTATTCTGGGGCCGGCACGGCACGTGAGGCCGCAATCATACAGGTAAATCCGGCCGTTTCTCACCGCATTGACCGTTGCCCACTTGGCATCGTTTTCCAGGCAGGCTTTGATCCGGGGCTCACAGGAAAAAATTATCTCCGGGTCCCTGGCCTGAATCTGCTCAGGATCGCAAACGAAGTATGCCGATGGACCGTCTCCCCCCGTGTTGACGCCCCCGGCAAACTCGATCACATCATTTTGGAAGGCCCCTGGGCCCGGGGTAATCAGCGGGTCCCAGTTCATAATGCGAAAGACGGATGGTCGCCGGCGCCGGGCGGCTGATTCAAGATTTTTTCGAATACGGCCAAGCCTTTTTTCCAGGGACTCTATCAACCGGTCGCAATTCTCCGTCCTGCCGATAAGTGATGCGATTTCGCCGAAGGCAGCCAAGGCGGCCGCAATCGTGGGAGGTTCGCTGTGATAGACTCTCACCCCTGACTCCTCCAGGACCTCACGGACTTCCTCCTGGTGGGACCCAAACGTCAGGACCAAATCGGGGCCTGCATCAAGTATCGCTCTTATGTCCGGCGAATACCACGATCCAAAACGGGGAAGGCGGCATACAGAATCCGGGAAGTTGCAATCCTCGGTCAGCCCCGCTAAATCTTCAACGGCGTCTAGCGCAGCAACTATTTCGGTTTGCGTTGGAGCCAGGGAGATAAGCTTCAGGGTTTTCATTCTTCTTCATTACTTTCGGGAACGGATGCAGCCGAATCCAGCAAGACGTTGACAAAGACGTTTACAAGTGCATAAACAAGGTCCAGTGAGCTGAAATGCGCGACGATCGTTTCGTCGAACAGAACGTGGGAGGAAGGTTCGAATTCTTCATCCCGCATCCAAAGAATTATCAAAATGGGAATTCGGGGCAAAATTCTAAACCGGTAAGACATGCCTCCCATGTTGACCTTGTCGCCGCCGATGCTTCGCGCCGCGGCATCCAGAAGGCCCGGGCGGGCATCGAATGCACAGGTGAGCGGCTCCATTGGAAGCGTGTGCGCCGCTGTAAAAAAAAGGCCGCCGCCGGGAAGGTCTTTTTCGCTCACCCATTTATTGGCAAGAGGTTTATCCCGAGAGTACAAAAGATAATGAAGGACCACCAGGCTGAGCTGAAAATCGTTTGAAAAATCTCCCGGGCGCCCAAGCACTTCGATTTCCTCTGTTTCGGGATAACACAGAACTGCCGTGTTCAGGAACGGAACGACATAGACGCTTTCTTCAAGGTCGTATTCCACAAGGGCCCTTCCCGTGATTTCCCGGGGGTCGGCCTGCCTCAAAGCGTCCCACAACCGGGGATCGATCTGCCAGTCGCCGGCAAACGGCGGGCCGTCAACTTCTTCTTTTTCCGTCAGGCCGGATATGATTTCGCAAGCTTGGTCGGCCATTCCTTTGGGGACCATGATTCGCCCCCAACCTTTCTGGGGAACGAACAGGCCCGCATAGGGCGTCTCCTCGAACACCCTCACCAGCACCGGTATTCCTTCCTGCCTCAAAGCATCCGCAATTACATCGGCTTCGAAGCGATTTGAAAGGGTATGCACCTTTACGTATTGGAATTGTGTTTCAGCCAATTGTCCTCCATACCAGCCGGAATTACCGGCCTCTTCGGATGCGCTTTTTGTCCAACGTCTTATTCTATTACCATACTCATAAAAACTCAAATAGCGCAATTAAGCGCCATTGGCTAATCGCTCGATTTATGTGTATATAAGCCTGGCAAAAACAAAGACAGCCGCTTCGATGGCAAGCAAACCGGCATCTCACAGTTGGGGGATCTTATGAATATTCTGGTTACGGGGGGAGCGGGATACATCGGCTCACATACGTCGAAGCTTTTGAAAAAGACAGGGCACGTCCCGGTGGCGTTCGACAATCTGTCAAACGGCTGGGCTGAATGGGTGAAGTTCGGACCGTTCGCCTTCGGTGACATCCGCGATGAAGAGGCCCTTTTCCGGGCTTTGACCGGCTTCAAGATCGAAGCTGTCATTCATTTCGCAGCAAAGGCATATGTTGAAGAGTCCACCCGGTTACCCGAGGTCTATTTCGACAACAATGTAAACGGTACGATATCGCTTCTCAAGGCAATGAAACGGGCCGGCACGAAAACCCTGGTATTTTCGAGTTCATGTGCAACATACGGCAACGCTCAAACACCGACCATCCGCGAAGACCATCCCCAGGCGCCAACCAACCCCTATGGCCTGTCCAAACTGATGTGCGAGAAGGTGATATCGGCGGCTGCCCCTGTATTCGGACTCCGATACGCCATGCTGCGCTACTTTAACGTCATAGGAAACGATCCCGAGGGGGAGATTTTCGAAAGACATGAACCGGAAACCCACGTCTTGCCCAATCTGGTAAGATCGGCCATGTCAGGCGGCTCGTTTTGTCTTTTTGGAACGAATCATGCCACGCCCGACGGAACGGCCGTGCGCGATTACGTACACGTGATGGACCTTGGGCAGGCGCACATAAGGGCAATCACTGAACTCTGCGCCCGGGAGCGGCTGGTTTCCAACGTGGGGACCGGAGCGGGAACATCGGTCCGCGAACTGCTCGCAATAGTCGAAAAGGAACTGGCGCTTCGGATCGATGTCGAAGAAAAGCCTATCAGACCCGGAGATCCGCCTCGCCTTGTAGCCGATGACCGATACCTGCGCACCTGGTTTGACCACACCTTCAAATCAGTCAGCCAGGCCGTGCGCGACATAGCGGCTACGAACCGTGCCCTAGCAGGGTGCTGAAAAATGATTGAAATTCACACTTTACAGTAAGAAACCCGCGGAGCCGTCACCCCGGCGAAGGCCGGGGTCCAGTGTTTTGCCTTAAAAATCAAATAGTTCAAAAAAGCTCTGGATTCCGGCCTTCGCCGGAATGACGAAATGACCAGTCTTTTCAAGGTTCTCTTCCCACCATCAGACCTTTTTTCAGCACCCTGCTAGGCTGAGAAGCTCGATATATTTTTTTATCGTGGGCAGATTGCGATGGAACCGATGCGATGAGAGCGCTTCAGACAACGCCCTGGTATCGTAAGGTATACGCAACATCCTGATCGTTTGCTCTTCCGAGTCATAGAGGACCGAATTAGCTACGGGCGACCCATCCCGGTAAGGGCCTCCGACACTTCCCGCCTTGATCCAGTAGCGCGAGGTCTCATTCAGATACAGCGTCAGGTCTTCTTTTGGCCCCGGCCTGTGTACTTTAACCTCGCCGCCATCCGGCAGTTCATAAATGGCAGGGATATGGTCGTGGCCGCTGAAGATCAGCCGTTTGGCATAGTTACGCCACAGAGGGACAGCATGCCGCAGGGCCGCAAGGTCCAGGTAGCCGAAACATTCGATGGTCGGGGCTGAACCGCTCGCGGGAAGGTCGAAAGGGGAATGATGCACGATGGTGAAATCTTCCTTGTCGATCGAGAGCGGGAGGGCGAGGATATATTCGATGGCCCCTTCTTGGGCAAACAACAGCCCGGCGTTGTAAGCCGTCGCCTGCATCCGGTCGAGTTGGCCGGCAAAATCGGTAATCGCGCCTGCTATCAACAGGTCGTGATTTCCGGCCACCGTGGGAAAACCCATAGAACGCAGCCTCATAAAAGTCCGGTCCCCGAATGGAAGCCAGCCCGCAAGGTCCCCAAGGCAATAGACTTCATCGGCCTTTTGCCCTTCCAGACATCTAAGGCAAACATCCAGCGCATCGACATTACCGTGAAGGTCCCCGAAAAGATAAGTCCGCATAACTTGTCCCCTGTTAATTATCAATCCAACGCTTTGATCTCTCTACAGCTTTGTGCCAACCCCTCAAACACTCACCGACTTTTTCCCGGGTTTGCTCCGGGTGAAACCGTCGATTCTCTTTCCAGATGGCTTGCAGGCCGGCTTCATCCTTCCACACTCCCGCCGCCAGTCCGGCGAGAAAGGCAGCTCCCAAAGCGGTGGTCTCTATATTTTGGGGACGGCTCACCGTGACGCCCAGGATATCTGCCTGGAACCGGCACAGATAGTTGCTGACGCTTGCCCCGCCATCCACGCGCAGGATTTTTGTTTTGATGCCCGAGTCCTTCTCCATCGCTTGAAGAACATCGTTCGACTGATAGGCCATGGCTTGCAGACCGGCCCGGACCAGATGATTTTTGGTAGTACCCCTTGTGAGTCCTAATATGGCCCCCCTGGCATAGGGGTCCCAATGCGGGGCGCCTAAACCGACAAAAGCAGGCACAATATAAACACCATCAGCCGATTCAACTGCGGTCGCCATTGCCTCGATTTCTTTCACATTTGTGAACAACTGCAGCCCGTCCCGCATCCATTGCATCAAGGCTCCCGCAATGAAGACCGCTCCCTCCAAAGCATAAGTAACTTTGTCTCCAAGCTGCCAGGCGACGGTGGTTAGAAGGCCGTGTTTGGAATCGATGGGTTCGCTGCCGGTGTTCATCAACATAAAACAGCCGGTCCCGTATGTGTTCTTGACCATGCCCCGCTCAAAGCATGCCTGGCCAAACAGGGCAGCCTGTTGATCCCCCGCAATGCCGGCTATGGGCACCTCGTGACCGAAGATGGACTTGTCGGTCACCCCCACGATACCGCTTGAAGGCTTTACTTCGGGTAGAGTCTCTTCAGGAATCTCCAGCTTCGCCAGAATTTCCTCATCCCATTTCATTTCCTTAATGTTGTAAACCATAGTTCGGCTCGCGTTGCTCACATCCGTTGCATGCACCTTTCCGTTTGTGAGCTTCCAGATCAGCCAGGAGTCAACGGTCCCGAACAGCAGATCTCCTCCAACGGCCAATTTTCCGGCTTCTGTTTCCGACATCAGAATCCACCTCATCTTCGGACCGGAGAAGTAGGCATCGGTGACAAGTCCGGTTTTCTCTTTGATGACTTTGTCATAGCCTTCTGCTTTCAACCGATCGCAATACTCCGCCGTCCTTCTGCATTGCCAGACGATGGCCTTGCCTACCGGCTCACCCGTCTTCCTGTTCCATGCAACGGTGGTCTCTCTCTGGTTGGTGATCCCAATGGCGCTGACGTCGGTTAATTTGAGTTTAGCATTGGCCAATGCAGCTTCCATGGTGTTACTTTGGGTTCTCCAAATATCTTCAGGGTCCAGCTCTACCCATCCCGGTCTTGGGTATTGACAGAGGCATTCTTCGCCGGCCGAAGCAATTGTCTCTCCGGTCTCATCGTAGAGAATCGTTCTTGAACTGGTTGTGCCCTGGTCTATGGCCATTATGATCTTCGACATGTCTTCCCCTCCTTTTTTCATCCGCTGCATGCTTTAGGTTTTCAGGCGGGGTAAAGATCCGCTATGCCAGCAGGTAACCCGAGGCAAGTTTGGTATAGTCATCAACTTGCGCTTTCCGCCAGTCGTCATCATAGTTCAGTTCGGCAGCCATTAACCGGGCTACTTCGGCAGCCATTTCAATACTTGCCCGGGCATCCAGGAAAAGCGCCCGGCTTCGGCGAGCCAAAAAGTCTTCTACCGTGCGGGCCATCTCTTCGCGCACAGCCCAGATGACTTCAGCTTTAATGTAGTGGAGTTTCCGGTGCAATTTCCGGCCAAGAGCGGGATCGGCATTTACAAGTTTTTTAATGAAAACGGCATCTGAGCCGTAATAGTGCAGAGGGTCCTGCCTGTCATAGTTTTTCAACCAGCCATGGACCCTCAACTTCCTGGTCACACATTCACGCTCATCAAGGCCGGCAACAAGCAGCGCCTGGTTCACGGTATCTTCGGCCATCTTGCGATAGGTGGTCCACTTACCGCCGGCGATAGTCACCAAACCCGAGTCGGACACCACCAGATAATGATCGCGCGAAATCGCCGCAGTATTCATGCTTTCGCCTGTGTTGACTAATGGCCTCAGACCGGCGAACACACTTTTGACATCCTTGCGCGTCGGATCTTTAGTCAAGTATATGGCCGCATGATAGAGGATGAATTCAATTTCTTCATCGAGGGCGCGCGGCTCCAGGCTAACCTCCGCAACAGGGGTGTCGGTGGTTCCCAAAATCACTTTGTCATGCCAGGGGACAGCAAACAGCACCCGGCCGTCAGCGGTCTGGGGGACCATGATGGCATCTTCGCCGGGCAGGAATTCCTTATCCATGATCAAGTGCACCCCCTGGCTGGGAGAAATGAACCCCTTTGCCTCGGGGTTGTCCAATTTGAGCAGGGTGTCCGTGAAGACGCCAGTGGCATTTACCACCACCCGGCCGTTGATTTCGTACTCCTTACCGCTTTCCATATCCTTGGCGATGACCCCGTGGATCATTTCGCCAGACTTGATGAAGCCCGTCACTTTGAGGTAATTGATCGGCACTCCGCCGTGCTCAGCCATGGTTTGAGCTAGATTAACCGCCAACCGCGAGTCATCGAACTGACCGTCGTAATAGATGACTCCGCCCCGCAGCCCTTCGGGCTCCAACGTAGGGATGTGCTCCAAGGTTTCTTCTTTGGAAAGCCTCTTGGAAGGGCCAAGCCCCAATCTCCCGGCCAACAGGTCGTAGACCTTCATTCCCACACCATAAAACGGTCCGTCCCACCACACGTAGTTGGGGACAATGAATGCCTGGTGGCTGACCAGGTGCGGCGCGTTATGAATCAAGAGCCCGCGTTCATGCAGCGACTCGAGCACGAGCGAGACGTTGCCCTGGCGAAGGTAGCGCACGCCGCCGTGAATCAGCTTGGTGCTGCGGCTCGAAGTCCCTTTGGAAAAATCGTGCTGCTCCAGTAAAATGGTCTTATATCCTCTGGAAGCAGCGTCTACGCCGACTCCAAGCCCAGTGGCGCCTCCGCCGACCACAATGAAATCCCAGTAGCCACCATAATGTTCCATGCCCTTGAGCATTTCCTGCCGATTCATGCCTTTGTCCTTAATTGCGAGGAATTGGGCTCCTCCTGTTAACTCGTCACTGTTGCTCGCGTAGCGATAGAACCAAAAGGAGTTATTTTTTATTATTCACCATTCCTCGCGTAGCGATAGAACCAAGAGGAGTTATTTTTTGCCGTTCACAATTCACGATTCACAATTCACGACTTCTGTCCTGTACATCGGTATATTCCGCGCGGCGCACCGCTCGATTACCTCCGGGGCAGGAAACCCGAACGGGTTGAAGACGATTATATAACACGATCGGCCCAGGATGCATGCTCATTTTAACTTAATCGGCAACTATCTTATTCGGTAATTTCATACAGTTACCAGGCTACAGCAAGGCATCGTTAACTTACCGCACCGCAAGCTTTGCCTTATCGCGGGTTTCTGCCTCGCCCGATACACACGACTTCCGAAAAAGG
>JBELAB010000101.1:0-8419 GCA_049509275.1 Syntrophobacteraceae bacterium
GATGCCGATCAGGTGTTCTTTGGGATCAATCCAAAAAAAGGTGCCGGCAACGCCGGCCCAGCCGTAATCGCCTTCGGATCCCGGGACGTTGGCCATGCCCTGGCCCTGGCGCACCATGAAACCCAGACCAAAGGTGTAGCCCTGCGACCCGATTAACAATTCCCCAGGCTGTAAGGGCGTCGCCACCTTGGGACCGAGGTGGTCGGAGGTCATCAAGGCAACGGTAGTTCGACTGAGATAGCGGTGTCCCTGGTAGCTCCCGCCGTTAAGCATCATCTGGCAGAACTTCAGGTAGTCATCGGCAGTAGTAGCGATACCGGCGCCCCCGGAGTCGTTGCCATGGGGCTGTGTAAAGTCGATCATGGCTACGTTGGGCTGGCCGGTGATCGGGTCCTTCGCGAGCGGTTGAGCCATCCGCTCGACCTTGGACTGTGGCACCAGAAAGGACGTGTCGCGCATGCCAAGGGGCCCCAGCAGTTTTTCTTCGAGCAGTACGCCAAGGCGCTTGCCGCTTACTTTCTCCAGAACACGGCCGAGCAGGTCAACTGATAAACTGTATTCCCATGTGGAGCCGGGCTGCCATAACAAGGGCGCCTTGGCGAATGCCTCAACCTGCTGTTCCGGTGTCAGGGTACTCCATAGCGCCGGGATTTCGTTGGAGAATAGGCCGGCGGCGATATAGGCGTTTTTGAGGCTCTGATATCGGGTGAACTCGCCATAGCTTAAGCCCGATGTGTGCCGCAGCAAGTCGTACACCAATATCTGCCGCGTTGCCGGCACCGTCGTTGAATCGGGATCGGCCGGATTGGCCAGGACTTGCATCTTTGCGAAGGCCGGGAAGAACTTGGAAACGGGATCGGCCAATTGCAGTTTACCTTCCTCTGCCAGCATCATGGTCACTACCGACACGAGTGGTTTGGTCATCGAATAGGCGGGGAAAATGGCGTCTCGCTTGAGCAGCTTGCCTGCCGCCTTGTCCTGGAAGCCGATAGCGTCGGCATAGGCGATCTTTCCGTTGCGGGCGATGATCACCACGGCGCCGGGGGTGCGGTCGGCGTTCACTTCCGCCTGGATGGCGGTACGGATACGCTGGAGCCGCTTGGCGGAAAACCCTTCTGCCGTGGCTTGGGACGACGCCTTTTCGGCGGCATAGACCGGCGTTAGTCCGACCGTTGCGCCGGCTAGGATTGTCCCCGCAACAAGGCCGCGCAAAACAATGCGGCGCAGGGACGAAGAAATATTTGGCGTCATGACGTGTCTCCTTTATTGTCCGCTGTTTTGGACGACATGCGCTATTTCAACGGAGGCACATAGGGTATGAGTTGGGCAAATAGCCAGCATAAAAAGAAAACGAGCGGAACGTGAATGAACAACTGCAAAACCGAATAGCCGACCAGGTCCCTTGCCTTTACGTGCAGCAGGCCCAGGAGCGGCAGCATCCAGAAAGGATTCAACAGGTTGGGCAGCGCCTCGGCGGCATTATATATCTGGGTGACCCATCCGAGGTTTACGTGGTGCAGGTTGGCGGCCTGAAGAACATAGGGGGCCTCTACTACCCATTTCGATCCGCCCGATGGAATGAATACCCCGAGCACGGCCGAGTAAACAGCCACGAGCAGCGGGTAAGTGGTTTGCGTAGTTACTTTGTAGAAAAGATCGGTCAGCCATCCATTTATGCCGGTGCCGATTATCATCCCGAAGATAATCGCGTAGAAAGGGAATTGAATCAATACGCCGCCGGTGGCAGGCACCGACTGGGCGACAGCTTTAAGAAACCTCTTCGGCCTCCAGTGCAGGATCATGCCGACCGTGATAAACATCATGTTATAAGTGTTCAGATCTAGCGCCGCCAGCGCCCCGGTAGGTGAAGTCCGGAAAACGTCTATCAGGTAGTAGACAAGGATGGCCCCGACGATGATGATAAGAAGGGGGCTGTATTCGAGCCATTCGCCCGGTTTCTGTCTTGGCTCAACACTCATATCGAGCTGCTCGAAGGAAAGGCCGAAAGCCTTTGCATTCTTAGCTCGATTGGGGTTCGGCGCCGAAAAGTAGGCGATCAGAATCGACACAACGACCAGCGCCACCATGGTGAAGAAAGTCCCCCAGATGAACAGTGTCTGGGTCAGGGGGATAAGGCCGCTGATTTCAAACAGCTTGGGCGGAATGGCGCTTTTTGTTGCCATCATCAGCGCGGCTGATGAGGAAAGCCCCAGGGCCCACACTGCGCCCAGCCCCAGGTAGCCCGCAGCGCCGGCCGCCCGGTAGTCCATATCGTCGAAGCGGCGCGTCATTTCGCGGACCAAAAGACCGCTGAAAATAAGGCTGAGCCCCCAGGATATCAGGGACGTCGCCATTGAGAAAAGAGCAATCCACGCAACGGCCGTCTTTCCGTTCTTGGGGATCAGGGCAACTTTGCGGATGATCCAGTACACGGCCGGAGTCGAAGCAACCACATAGCCCCCGATGATGATCATGGCCATCTGCATTGTAAATGGTATCAATACCCAGAACTGTTTGCCGCCGGCTATGGCAAGATTCAGCGGGCTTTCTCCAATGATGACCCCGAAAAGGAAGACAACGACGATCCCGAGCAGCGCGAATACCCATGCGTCCGGAAACCATTTCTCACTCCAGGCCGCCAGCCCCAGGCCGAACTTCTCAAGAGGCGATTCCTTTTGGATTCTCAAGTCCGAGTCTTTCTCATTTCCCATCCAACGCCCTCCCCTCAGGAACTGTTAGTTCCGAACTTCGACATCCGCCATCCGAGCCGACATCCTGCCTAAGTCACAAAGTTCGAGCCAGATTTGTTCCACAAAAACCCGGTGCTCACTGAAGTGAAGAGGGCAAGGGTCTTTTTCAATCTTCCCCCTTCTCTTTGCTTCTCCCCACTTCCAGCTCCTCAATTATCGCTTTTCTTCCCGGCCGCGATTTTGAGGATTTCTTCATGGGTCCTTTCGTAGAACTCGCTTTCTCCGATTTCGCCGTGCACGAACTGCTGCCAGGTGGCGAAGTTCTTAAAAAAGCATAAGTTCATACCTGAATCAACACACACCTTCCTATAAATCTTGTTGGCAATCCTCATTTTTTCTCCCAATGGACCTTCTTTCGCCAGCTCCGGGAGATCTTTGTCCTCGTCATTGCGCAGGTATTTGCCGAATGCCTGATCCAGTTCGGTCAGTTCCTTTTTGGCCTCGTCAGAAAGCTGAGTCTCGGTTATTTCGTCCTTCAGGAATTTTTGCCAGCCTGGCATGTTTTCCCAACTGCAAACCTTAACGCCCTTCTGCTCATACGCATCACAATAAGTCTTGTTAGCCTTCTTTACGCGCTCCTGCTTGCTCATCGCCAGATCACCTCTTTTCGGAATACTGCATAATTGGATTCTTTTGGCTTCCATTATCTACGAAGCCGTTCGTTTTCTCAATAAATAAGAGCTAAGAACATTCAATGCTATACTCGGGGTCCTGAATGTGTTCTCCTTTGCATCGCGGGCATTTTCCCGGTGACGTAAACCGGTTTCTGCTTTCGAAGACAAAGCCGCATTCCAGGCAAAGGGCTGGAATTATCCTGAGCTTGCTGTTGTGAGACTTTACCGAGCGCCCGATGTGCCCGAGGTGTTCGTAAAACTCCTTTTCGCTGATGCGAAGGATTTTGGAAACTGATTTTGCCCCGTACTTTCCTTCTGACAAAAGGGATATGATCTCCTGCCTGATAGTGTTCATATCTTCTCCAGTTTCAGATCGTTATTGCGCCTTCGCGAAATGTTGCTATTTTATAGATAATTTGGCTTTTCCGACATCTTTGTTGCGCTTTCCGGAAGGGGCGCAAATTAGAAAAAAGGAGCGACGATGCTTGAGTTGCTGAAAAAAGGTATGTTTGCGGGAATCGGCGCGGCTGTGCTGACTCGCGACAAAATCCGCGAAGCGACCCGAAAGTTGGTGAAAGAGGGAGGATTATCGAGCGAGGAAGCCGAAAAACTCACCGAAGACCTGGTCAACAGCGGCGGGCGGGAATGGGAGGACATAAACTCCAAATTTCAGTCATCCTTTAAGAAAATTTCCGAAAATCTGGAGGTGGTCCGCAAAAAGGAGTTCCTGGACCTTAAAACCAAGGTGGAACTCCTCGAACAAAGGCTGAGCCTGCTGGAGCAGACCCGCAGCCGGGAGAGTGGGACAACCGGGAATTCCTGATCCGCTGCCCGGTCCGGCAATGCTCTCACGGGTTAGAATTACGCCTGTTCAGATAGAGTTCTTTAATGCTCTGTTTAATCCTTACAAATAGGTAAGCAGGCCCGCTGGAGTTGTTTTACAGACCCCTGAATCTTGGGATATTCGCTGTGGAAGACAAACCAGCTTTTGCACATAGTGTGAAGACATCTTCAGAGCCTCTTTCGAAGCTCCATGTGATCGGACTAAGCCTGCTTCTCGCCACGATCATTGTTTTCGGCGTAAGTATTGAATTTCGCAGTGCATTCCTGGAAAAGTGTCATACCGACATAGGTCCTTACCTGAGAGCTGCGTGGTGTGTGCGCACCGGCGGCGATATATACAAGATAACCGATGACAATGGCTTGCATTACATTTACCCGCCTCTGCTCGCCATCCTTATGACTCCACTGGCAGACCCTCCCCATGGAGAAGACCGGACGGGATATCTGCCTTACGAAGTTACTGTGGGGCTTTGGTATATGATTACCATGGCTCTTGTGTTTGCCGGCATCGAAATCCTTGCCGGGACCGTGGAAGAGCCGTTCAGGCATCTGGAGGCAGGCAGGGGACGCCGCTTTTCACGGCGTTGGTGGGTATTGCGGACCGTCCCCCTGTTGATTCTTCTTCCGGCGATCGGGGATACCCAGAGTCATGGACAGGTGAATCTGCTTATCGCATTTTTCTTTTGCTGTGTTGCCGTTTCGATTCTTAAAGGCAGGAGGCTTCGTGCGGGCCTGTGGCTTTCCGCTGCAATTTGCGTGAAACTGATGCCAGCCTTTCTGCTGGTCTTCCCCTTATGGCGCCGTGATTGGCGCATGCTCTCCGGAAGCGCCATGGGACTGCTGGCGGGGTTGATCCTCGTGCCCCTCGTTGTGCTCGGGCCGGGGAGGACAGCGGAGTCGTATAAATCATTCTATCAGGAAACTGTTATTGCGGGGATAAGGGGTGATCCCGGAGGCAGCCGTGGGGCGGAGCTCACCGGAATTAAGAGCACAAACAACAACTCTCCGATGGTCGTACTGCATAACCTCATGTATCCCGATGGAAATAGCCGCCCGAAAGTGGCGCATCCAAGCGTACGCGTTGCGCATTGGACGATGGCTTTTATCACGCTGGCAATTACCCTGCTTGCTTCGGGGTGGAAGGGCAGATGGTATTCGGGGAAAGTGGATGCAACCGTAGCAGAGGTTTGTTTCTTCAGCTCCTTTATTCCGTTAATGTTTTTGGCAAGCCCTGTATTTCATACTCATCACGGTGCGATGGCACTGCCCCTGGTGATGGTCCTTCTTGTCATGCTTTGGGAGAGGTACTCATATGGGCATATCCCCCCACGGTGGCAGGCTGTGTTCTGGCTTTTTGCAGTGAGCCATTTTTTGACATCTATTGGCGTCGGGCTGTTTCTGTATTTTCGGGAATTCGGGCTCGTTTTGCTCAGTACCGTGACACTTTGGGTGGCGACCCTCATAGCGATCAGACAGACCGCTCTTTTGCCCTTTATAATCGGAAACGCCCGAGCCGAGGCCTTCTCAAATCAACATCGAGAAGGTGGCGGTTCTTGATTGGATGAAGCAAATTGCGGGAAGCCGATCAACCACAAAAAAAGCGCGCAAGGAAAAAGAAAGCCGACATTCTGTTTCTGAACGGAGTCGTGCTAACCCTGGACTCGGGCTCCACCATCTTCAGTCCCGGAGGTATCGCCATTCGGAGAGGAAAGATCGAGTCAGCGGGGCCTTCGGGTGAAATCCAATCGGCTTTTGAATCATCGGAAACTCTGGACATTTCAGGATGTGTGGCCCTCCCCGGGCTTATAAACGCTCACACCCACGCCGCTATGACCCTTTTCCGCGGTCTTGCCGACGACCTTCCGCTGATGGACTGGCTGCAGGATCACATATTTCCTGCCGAAAAAAATCTGAACGAAGAGTGGGTCTACTGGGGGACGATGCTTGCGTGCGCCGAGATGATCCTGTCGGGGACGACCGCTTTTTGCGACATGTACCTTTTCGAGCACAAGGTCGCAGAGGCGGCAAAAAGAGCAGGCGTTCGGGCGCTGGTGGGCGAGGTGCTCTACGATTTCCCTTCTCCCGCGTATGGGAAGGTCGAAAACGGCCTGAGGCATACCGAATTGCTCATCGACAGGTGGCGGGAAGATCCTCTGGTTAGCATTGCCATTGAACCACATTCCCTCTACACCTGTTCGCCGGATCTTCTGAGGAAGTGTTACCGGATGTCGGCCCGGCACGACGCGCCGCTTGTAGTCCACCTGTCGGAAAATGAGGCCGAAGTAGAACAGATACTGCACCTGTACGGCAGGCGTCCGGTCGCGCACCTCGATGCCCTTGGTCTGCTGGACCGGCGCCTTGTGGCCGATCACTGCGTGGCCCTCAATGAAACCGATATCAGTATGCTTGCCCAAAACCAGGTGAAAGTGGTCCATAATCCGGAAAGCAATATGAAGCTTGCCTCCGGTATCGCCCCTGTCCCGCGCCTTCTCGAATCCGGCGTAACGGTTGCCCTGGGCACGGACGGCTGCGCGAGCAACAACAACCTTGATATGTTCGGAGAAATGGATACGTGCGCCAAGCTCCACAAGGCCGCAGCACTCGACCCGGCTGTCCTTTCGGCCTCAACGGCGCTCAGGATGGCGACCGGGTTCGGGGCCAGGGCACTCGGTTGGGAGGGGCTGACCGGCCAAATCGCCCCGGGTATGCTTGCCGACCTGATAGTGGTGGATTTTAGAAAACCGCACCTTACGCCCGTTTACAACCCCGTAAGCCACCTGGTTTATGCGGCCGGGGCTGCAGACGTTCGCCACAGCGTCATTGGCGGGCGCCTTGTGATGAAGGATCGCACATTGCTGACACTGGATCTGGAGGAGATCTTCGGTCATGTCCGCGAATTCGCGAAAAAAGCCCGAAAATGAGCCGGTCCGCAAAGTCGATTGGCTGCTTTTCAACGCCGACTGGCTTGTTGCATGCGACCCCGGAATGAGCCGGTTTCGTTCGGGGGCCGTTGCAATCGAGGGTGGGCGCATAGCCGCTGTCGGCCCTTCCGGTGAGCTTCGGAATAATTTCTGTGGACGCCGGGAAGTCGACCTCTCAGGCTGTCTGCTCATGGCCGGTTTGATAAATACGCACACCCACGCCGCTATGAGCCTGTTTCGAGGCATCGGCGACGATCTGCCCCTGAAGAAGTGGCTCGAGCAAATCATCTTTCCTGTCGAGAACGCTTTTGTCAATCCCGACAGCGTGTATTTGGGGACCATGCTTTCAGCGGTTGAAATGCTCAGGAGCGGCACGACAAGCTTCTGCGATGGCTATTTTTTTGAGGAGTCGGCCGCGCGCGCCGCCGTTGATGCAGGGATTCGCGCCATTATGGGCCAGGGGATTCTCGATTTCTCCACCCCCGACATGCCGGATCCGGCCAATTTCCAAGCGCGTGCGGAAACTTTTCTGTCGCACTTCCCCGCTCAGACCGACCGCGTTCGCCCATCGCTTTTTTGCCACGCTCCCTACACATGCCGCCCGGAAACGCTGAAGCGCATAAAGGAGCTTTGCCGCAGTCATAAAATCCTCTTTCAGACCCATCTTTCCGAAACGAGAGCAGAGGTCGATGAAATCGTGGAACGATACGGCCTGAGACCGGTAATGCATCTCGATGCGCTCGGGGTCCTGGATGAGGCGACGCTGTGCGCTCACGGGATATGGATATCGAAAGATGAAATCCTGTCCATTGCAAACAGTGGCGCCTCTATTTCCCATTGCCCGGAGAGCGCAATGAAGCTGGGATCCGGGGTCGCTCCAGTTCCGGATATGGTCTCCTGCGGCGTAAAGGTCAGCCTCGGTACTGACGGATGCGCAAGCAACAACGACCTGGACCTTTTTTCCGAAATCGATTTTGCGGCCAAGGTTCATAAGGCGTTTAGAAAAGACCCCCTCGCCTGCCCCGCCGAACAGGCGCTCCGGATGGCTACATTGGGCGGCGCCTCAGCTCTTGGGCTGGAAAATGAGATCGGGAGCATCGAACCCGGCAAAAAGGCGGACCTTATTGCACTCAGCCTCAATCAACCTCATCTGACGCCGATGTACGACCCGGTCAGCCATATCGTATATGCGGCTCGAGGGAGTGACGTAAGATTCGTATGGGTGGATGGGCGGCAGATCGTAAAGGGTGGGCAGGTGCTCACGGTGGATGAGGCCCAGGTCATGTCCGAG
>JBELAB010000102.1:0-8381 GCA_049509275.1 Syntrophobacteraceae bacterium
TTACCACCGCTGTGCGTTCACACCCCCACAAAATCTCGGTTAAGTCCGCCGAGGCTTTTTCGGGCCTTCTTCTGATTAAGTTTTCCCGGATTTTTCGATAAATCTGAAGGAGTACTTTCTGCAGCAGATACGCCAACCGGGCATCTGCGGATTATGCGAAATATATAATGTTATTACAGGGTACCAGCAGGGCAGGGTAGTCATTTCCATTCACTGCTGGAGCGCAGAGACGCAGGGCTGATGGAGGGCAGGCGCGGCTTGGAGAAGCGACGCCCAAATTGGGGGTATAAGTTCAAAGAAGCTTCCCCACTGGCCCGGCCTTACAATCGTAAAGTGGTGAAAGGACGGCTATTTCTCTTAACTCAGCGGTATTGGACCCGCCCCGGTTAGTTTGAGCGCTTAATCAGGATTCCCTTTATTGATGATGGTGCTGGTCGGCATCTTTATGCCGGATTCACCTTTAGGCCCGATGGCCGTCTATGGCACAGGAAAGTCCCGCGACCCGGCAGAATCTGCCATGGGTGTGCTCGGACCGACGCCTGCTGTCATCTTGCCCCTCCAGGCATTTGAAGCCATTCGCCTGCTATCCGGTAAGCCACCGGCAAATGATGTCAACAGACTCCTATTTTTCGATGGGGAGAGCGGGCTCATGGGATTGATTCCGCTGAATCGACTCTCCAGGGGCGCCAAACGATGACCCGACTTGCAGTTATTGATTTGATTGCTGGTCGCCCCGGCGCTAAATGACTCTTGGGCGCCCTCTCAAAGATCGTTAAACCTTGGGTCTTGGCAGCAGGCCGGCCCGTTCGGCGATCTCGGGGACCCTGTGTTCCCATTCAATAGCCATGAGGTGAATGCCTGCGATGCCCTCCATTTCCTTGAATTCCTCAATCTGCTCCAGGGTTATTTTGATCCCCTCCTCCGAAGCCTTTCCTTTGCCTGCCCCCTCAAGTCTCTTGAGCAGGGAATCCGGCACATCCATGCCGGGGACGGATTTGGCCATGTATCGCGCCATACCGAGGGTCTTCATGGGCGTCAGACCGGCCAGGATGTAGCATTTTTCATGGAGGCCCATGTCCACGGCCTGTTTCATGAACTCCCGGAATCTTTCCATGTTGTAGATGCACTGAGTCTGGATAAAATCAGCCCCTGCTGCAATTTTTTTGGCCAGACGATGGGCTCTGAATTCGCAGGGTTCGGCGAATGGGTTGGCGGCTGCGCCAATGAAAAGCTTCGGCCTCTCATCGATTTCCTCACCGTTGAGGAACTGGCCGTCATCCCTCATTGTCTTGACCAGATGGATCAATTGCATGGAATCCAGGTCGAAGACATTCTTCGACTCGGGGTGGTTCCCGAATCTTTGGTGATCTCCCGAGAGGCACAGCATATTTCGGACACCATGGGAGTAGACACCCAGGATGTCGCTTTGCATGGCCAGACGGTTGCGATCCCGGCAGACCATCTGAAAATTGGGCTCAAGCCCCATCTGCATGAGGATCAATGAGGCCGCCCAACTCGACATACGCACGACTGCCGTTTGATTATCCGTAACATTTACACAGTCGACCATCCCTACCAGATGGGCCCCTTTTTCCTTAAGATGCTCAACATTTGCTCCCTTAGGTGGGCCGCACTCTCCGGTCAAGGCAAAATGCCCCGCCTTGAGAACCTTTTCCAGATTGCTTGCGGACTTCAGCTCACTCATCCCCGGACTTCCTCCCTGACTAACCATAAATAAATAAAAGTGACTCTGCTCAGATCACGCTGCCTGGCCTGCGGCGGTCTCATTCTCCGTTTTCATATCTTCCCTTTCCTGCTTGCGCGGCCCGCCGTCCCTTGAAGTGAGCCAGCTCTTGGCAGGGATATAAGCCTGGATGAGATTTATGCGACCCTGGGCCTTGAGGCGGTCATGGATCAGATGCCACGCACAGGGAACATCGGGGCTGATCTCACAGCTTCCCTTGTTGCTTCCACCGCAGGGGCCGTTCATGAGGGACTTCGAACAGCGGGTGATGGGGCATATGCCCCCCGTGAGGTGAAGAATGCAGTCTCCGCACATTACACAGCGCTCGCTGAATTCTCCCGGGGCGTCCACAACCCCGATGAAGGTCGTATTAAGACCTGGCAGGGCCGTTTTGTCGGGAAATTTCTCGCCCAGGAACTGCACCCCGGCGCCGCATGCTATGGAGAGGATGGCATCAGCTCCTCCGATGTCTCCGACGGCCGGTTCAAAGTACTCGTGTTCGCACTGCCGCTCGATTCCACCATTGTTGATCTCTATATCCACTCCATCTTGTTTGGCCTTCATGCGCAGGAGGGACCCGAGGATTTCGGCCTCCTTGTTTCCACCCTCATGACAGATCGCAACACAAGTGTTGCAGCCGAAGACGAGAACCTTCCGGTACCCTTTGACCATATCCCAAATTTCTTCAAGAGGCTTCTGTTTACCGACAATCATGCCATATTACTCCTTCCCGGTCCGCTTGCGGTCCGCCAGCCAGATGGGAGATGGACCGAGTTGCCTGATTCTCTCAGTAAATTCCGTACAGATTTCAGCCCATCTTGGTCCTTCGGCCGCGGAGAGGTTAAACATCTCCATGCGTTCCGGACTGATTCCCACCGTGGGAACAAGGGCTTTAAGGTATTGGATTCTCTTTTTGGCGCTTGAATTTCCTTCCAGGAAATGGCATTGCCCGGGAAGTCACCCGGCCACAAAAACGCCGTCAATCCCCCGCTCCAGGGCTCGAAGCACATAATAAGCATCCAGTTTCCCGGTACAGGGGAGCCGAATTACCTTTACATTTGCCGGGTAAGAAAGCCTCATCACCCCCGCCAGATCTGCTGCCGCAAAGGCGCAATAATGGCAGGCAAAGGCCAGAATATTAGGCTCCCAGCCCGGCGGGGTTTCCTGCACCCTTTCTATGTTAACGGCCTCCCCGGCAGCCATTGCATGGTGTTCGGACATGCGCTGATCCTCTCTTTTGAAATGTTCCTGATCACTTCACATACTCTCTGTCAGGGCATCAATCATGGGCACGATCTGATCATCCCGAAAACAGTTTACCTGAAAGGCCTTGGCTGGACAGACGCTGGCGCAGATGCCGCACCCCATGCATTTGACCTCATTGTGACTGATCTTACCGTCCTCGCCGATGTATGGCGAATCGTAAGGGCAGAGCCTGAGGCAGGTCAGGCACGACATGCATATGTCCTTGTTGTGTTTGGAAACAATGCCGGAAACTCCCAGGCGCTCATGGGAGAGGACGACCCCCGCACGGCCGGCGGCGGCCAATGCCTGGCCTATGGTTTCATCCAGGTTTTTCGGCGCATGTGCCAACCCGCAGAGGAAGATTCCCTCGGAGGGGAAGTCAACAGGGCGCAGTTTGACATGAGCCTCCAGAAAGTAACCATCCTGATTCAATGTCAGCTTGTACATACGGCTGATATTCGCGGCTTCGGGGTGGGGCCTTAACCCGGTGCTCAATACCAAATAGTCGGTCTCAAAGGTGACCTCTTCATTCAGCATGCCGTCGAATGCCTTTACCAGGACTTTCTGTCCAGCCGCCGCAACCTGAGGTTTATTCTCCGGTTCATAGTGGATAAAGAGGACCCCCAGGTCCCTCGCTTTCTTGTAGTGATCCTCTCTTAGACCGTAGGTCCGGATGTCCCTGTAAAGGATGATGACCGGGCTGCCGGGGTCTCGCTCCTTTATGGCGATGGCGTTCTTGACTGCATCCTGACAGCAGATCCTGGAGCAATAATTGTGGGGCTCTTCCCGTGATCCAACGCATTGGATCATCACGTAACTTTCGCCCGAGAGACCCCGGCCCTCCTCGAGGCGATGCTCCAGTTCCCTCTGAGTCAAAACCCGGTCGTTTTCTCCGTAGAGATACTCGCTCGGGCGATATTCTTTTCCACCAATGGCGACGACAATCACACCATGTTCGAACTGGGTCCCATCGGTGAGCGTTGTCCTGAAATTGCCTACAAAACCGTCCGTGCTTTTCACTTCCACGCCGGTGTGGACAGTGATCCTGGGGTGTGCCAGGACTGTGGCGATCCGATCCTTGAGTAAGCCCTGAACGTCGCTTATGCCGGCAGTCTTGCACAGGCCTCTGATAAGACCTCCGAGCGAATCCTCCTTCTCCGCCAGATGGGTTTCGTAGCCCTGGTCGGCAATGGCGAGGGCCGTGGTCATCCCGGCAATGCCGCCCCCGATGACCAGTGCGGCAGGCGTCACCCCAACCGATTCCGTATGCACAGGTTGAAGGTTTCTGACTTTCGCCAGGAGCATCTTGATGATCTGTATGGCTTTCTCCGTGGCATTTACCTTCTGTCCCATGTGGCACCAGGAGCACTGTTCCCGGATGTCGGCCAGTTCGAAAAGGTACTTATTCAGGCCGGCGTCCCGGATGGTCTCCTGAAAGAGGGGCGAATGGGTTCGAGGAGTACAGGAGGCCACCAGCACCCGGTTGAGCTGCTTATCCCTCACAAGGCTCTTCAATCTCTCCTGACTGTCCTGAGAGCAGGCATAGAGCATGTTCTCCGCATGGGCCACATTGGGATAGTCCTTGAAAGCATTAACGACCGCGTCCACGTCTATAGTTTGAGCGATGTTGATGCCGCAGTGGCAAACGAACAGGCCTATCCTGGGCTCTTCTCCCGACACATCGCGCTCCGGGGGCAACTCTTTGACCGATGTCTCCGTCCGCCGGGCCTCTGCCAGCAAGGCCATGGCTTTGCCTGCCACAGCGCTTCCCTGGACGACGGTCTCGGGGATATCCTTGGGGCCCTGGTAGATGCCGGTCACATAGACGCCAGGTCGAGAAGTGTCTACCGGCGCAGATTCGGACGTCTTGGGGAACAGGTATTCCGTAGTCTGGATGCCGAAGACCTCAGCCATTCGAGCGGCATCGTCGTGCGGCTGAAGCCCGATAGAGAGCACCACCATGTCGAAGGTCTCGTCTGCCAACGTCTGATCTTCCTGAGAGTATCTGAGGATCAGTTGTCCCGTCCCGGGTTCTTCCCTTATCATTGAAACCATGGCACGCCGGTAACGGACCCCGTATTCATCCTGGGCCCTTGTCACGTACTTGTCGAAATCCTTGCCGAAGGCCCTCATCTCCATAAAAAAGATAGTGGGCTCCACGTTCTTATCATGCTCTTTGGCGATGATCGCCTGCTTCGTCGCGTACATGCAGCACACAGAGGAGCACCAGGGATTTGCATTGTGGGGATCGCGGGAACCGACGCACTGGATCCAGGCGATCTTGTGGGGGTGTTGCCCGTCCCCGGGACGCTTGATGACACCCTTGTAAGGTCCCGAGGCGGAGAGGATGCGTTCAAACTGGATGGAACTCACCACGTTGGGCCAGCGGCCGAAACCCAGTTCGCCCCGTACCGTTGCATCGTATCGCTTGAGGCCGGGAGACAGGATGATGGCCCCGGTATTAATATCCATGACCTTCTCGGTCTCTTGGAAATTGACGGCCTTGGCCGGGCAGATTTTTTCGCAGATCCTGCACTTGCCTTTCTGGAAATAAGTGCAGTTGTCTCGATCTATAACCCTGGTGTTTGGATATGCCTGAGGAAACAGGGAATAGATGGCCTTGCGAACTGTCAGGCCCTGCTCGTATTCGCTGGTTACCTTCTTTGGACATTTCTCCTCGCACATGCCGCAGCCTGTGCATTTGTCTTTATCCACGTACCGGGGGTGCTGCTTCACCTTCACCGAAAAATCTCCGGCTTCCCCGTCAACAGAGATCACCTCCGCGAGAGAAACGACATTGATATCCGGGTGGCGGCCTACCTCCACCAGTTTGGGTGAGATCATGCACATGGAGCAGTCTCCCGTGGGGAAGGTCTTGTCCAGCATGACCATGGTGCCGCCGATGCACGATTCCCTTGTGAGCATGTGTACTTTGTAACCGCTCTCGGCCAGGTCGAGGGCCGCCTGCATTCCGCCGATGCCGGCGCCAACTATTACCACCGACCCGCGCTTCACACTGCCTGCAGAGGATTGCTTATTCATATGAGGTTCAACTCCCTTAGCAATACCATAGCATCCACGAAATGCCGTTCCACCCCCAGATCTTCGGGTGGCAGCCCGACGGCGATGCCGATCAACTCGGTTATGAAATAAACGGGCATGCTTTGGGCAATGCCATATTTGGCTCTGACCTTCTCCTGATATGCGTCCAGGTTGAGCTGACACATGGGGCAGGTGGTCACAAAACAGTTGGCCTGCCGGGCAATGGCGTCCTTCATGATCTTGGACATGAGCATGATGGAGGTCTCACTTTCGTTTACCGCTGCAGAGGCCCCGCAGCAGTCCGTCTTATAGCTCCAGTCCAAAGGGGTTGCTCCCAGGATCTTCAGGATGGTCTCCATGCCCTGCGGATTCTCCACATCGCCCGACACCGGCACTCCATAAGGAAAGCGTGTCAGCATACACCCGTAATAGCAGGCAGGCTTCAGGCCTTCAAGCTTCCTGGTGACCCCTTTGGCCAAGTCTCCGGAATTCACCACAGGCTGAATGGCCTCCAAAATACTTAGGATTTTCGTCCTTCCAACGACCTTGTTGGACAACTCCCCATTGATCTCGTCCAAAAGGCTCCGGTCGGACTCAAGTATCTTCTGGGTTACCAGCATTCGACTGTAGCAGGCGGAGCAAGGAATGACCAACTCGGTGTATCCCGATGCATCCGCGATTCCCAAATTGCGTGCCGGCATGGCGACGGCGATAAAATCGTCCACCTTGCTCGCTGAGGTGGCTCCACAGCAGTTCCAGTCATCGAGTTCGTGCAGGTTGATCCCAATGGCCGACAGGACCCGTTTGCACTGCATATCGTAAATCTCACTGGATGCTTTCAGCGAGCAACCGGGGTAATAAGCTAGCTCCATGTTCTACTCCTGCGATGCCGGGGACTTTGAGAGGCCCTTCGCCCGCTCGCCGCCCTTCTTGATTAGCCGCTTGAATTCCTTTTTACCCTTGATCTTCTGGATGCGAAAGTGCATTCTCCCCTCCCGCAGCATGGCCAGACCCAATCCGGCTTGACTTTTGTGCTCCTCGAATACTTCTCTGAACTTGAGCTTCGCCAGACCTCCTAAAGTATTCTTCAATACGTAACGCCCCATGAACTCCAGTTCATTCAACCTGCCCCGGCGCTTGGCGGCGGCGACAAAACTATCGTGAAAGGCGGCCACCTTGGGGGACAACGGTCGAACATGGGCCTCCTTGGCCATTTTCTTTAGAGTGTCTACGATCCTGGCAGTCATGATGTCGTTGGGACATCGGGTGCCGCAGGTAAAGCACGAGACACACTTCCAAACCAGAGGGTTATCGAGGGCCGCTTCCCTTTTGCCGAGAACGATCATCCGAATAAGGCGATCGGGGGTCACGTAGCCGGTTTCTTCACCTACCGGACACCCTGATGCGCAACGCCGGCACTGATAGCAAGCATTGAGGTTTTGACCCGACCTGGCCGTCACCTCTCCAGCAAGTGAGCAGGCTTGGTCCGGTCTGAATTCCAGGACTGTCGTCATGTATGTACTCCTTGTTAGAGCATTATATCATTTACAGGAGACATCATCATTGTGTACTCGACCTCAACCGGATAGACTAAAACGCTTTCCAGGGCCGGATCTGGCGGGTACAGGCAAATTAGTGCATCACATTTCCATTTCCAAAATAGCCTTGCCGGAGCTGGGCATATGCGGATCAGTGAGGGTAAATCACGAGGTTTCCAGCGCTTGTAGAAAGAACAGCAAAGTAAACCCGCTAAAGATGAACACGTGCATGAGCCATCGCAGAGCATCTTCCTTCAAGATCCTGGAGTGGAAAATCATTTCAAGGAAGAACGCCTTGATGACCGTCAGCACTTTTCGACTCAAAGCAATATTGACGATTGCCCTCAGGGCTGCTGCAACCCGGCAGGAGACTCGAAGCCCCTCTTTTTACGGGCCGAGCGTGTACCTGAACCAGGCCGAAATTTTGAGGGTCGTCCCGGCGCACAAAAAGGAGAGGGCTGTTAAAAGCGCTATCTTGTGGAACATAGGCACTGCTTTTGGGATTGTTCACTGCAAAGGGGCTGCACTCTTCAATCCGGGCAAATTATACATTTTTCGCCCCCTTTAGGGAAGCACATTATATAGATTTATTTATGGAATGCAACACTTCTGAGTCAACAAGTATTCTATTATATCGAAACAGTATGGTTTGGTCGACTATTGTAAAGTATCGGTACAAACTGGGCTGGAAGGTCTTTTCATACGCGGGTTGGGTTTCGTTTCCTCATTCGGCGCTATGCTGTTGCGGCCGGCGCTTCTTCTCCCCGATTTGAGAAACCCAGGACCGTCTCGAGGGTGCCAACCAGGTCTAT
>JBELAB010000103.1:0-8342 GCA_049509275.1 Syntrophobacteraceae bacterium
GCGCTCCCGCCGCCTCCCCCGCCGCCGCCCCACGCCCAGCATGGGGAGGTCATGAGGAAGATAGCCAAAACTGCGATTGTCATAGCTTTCCAGATCATGAAATTACCTCCTGCTCAGTATCTTTTCTCCTGGATTTACCATATATCAAGTTAATCACGACTCAACCCCCCTGTCCACCAGGCGACGCATTCCGCAGGTTGACCGGGGCTTTGGAGAGGCCTCACCCGAAAAAGTTTTCCAGGGCGGCGGCGACCTCCGCCGGCTTTTCCCAGTGAAGCGCGTGGCCGGCATCGAATTCCTCTAACCTTGAATGGGGTATTTCCGACAGGAGCACCTCCTGGTCCCGCCGTGTAAAGATCCGGTCCTGATTTCCCCAGACGATCAGCGTTGGAGCGTTAATGTCGCGCAGAATCGGCCCGTGGTTCAACTGGAGCAGTCCCCAAAAGGCCGAGCGCCAAACGTGGGCGGGAACTTTCATGGTCTCGGAAACGATCGTTTCCAGGAAGCCGGCGGAAACAGGATTGGACGGAGCCTGGAACTCGGTGGCGAAATTCCGGCCTATGGGGTCCCGAAGCGCATCGATACTAGGCTTGATTTCCCGAAGCACAGCGTTTCCGGCCGTGCCCGGCGCCGAACTGATGAGGACGAGCTGTTCCACCCGGCCCGGGCATCGGGCGGCAAACGACTGAGCGATAAAGCTGCCCATGGAATGCCCGACCAGGTTCGCCTTATCCAGCCCCATGACGTCCATGAACAAGAGCAGGTCCTGGGCAAAATCCTCCGCAGCGTAGCGGCATTCGGGCTTGTCCGAATCTCCGTGGCCCCTTAGATCGATTGCAACAGCCCGGTACTCCCGTGGGAGGGTTTCGATTACCCCGGCGAACGATCTCCACGAATCAGCGTAACCATGCAGGAACAAGACAGGGGTCCCGGCTTTTTCGCCCTTCTCAGCGTAATGGAGCGTGACGCCGGTCCCAAGCGGTATAAGGCCGAAACGGAACTCATCGGCCCCGCGCGTTGCGGGACTTGTCGCGCCAGACAAGACACCCTCCTTTCAAAGACAGACAGGGGGCAGTTGGACCCCCCTCGCGGAGCGTAGAGATCGGCTTTGGCGGCGCCGGGGACGCGGGGCGACGGAGACACGGCGGCAAGCCCCCTCACAGCGGCCCAGCGTTCCTGAGGCTCGGCAAGATATCCTCCTCATTAGGATAACACACCGGTTACATTAATTATAACGATCCTGCAACCGTTTTTTAAAAATAAAAGGGCCTCTTGAAAAGGTAAAAATTTGCCTGAAGACCGGACGGTTACACTAAACTTGACGGGCACCGGCAGTCAGACTTATAAGATTAGGAACTCAGGCTGCTGCGAATTCGATGGAGTAGATGGACCGTATAAGGTTATACCCCAGCCGCGCGCGCAGCGTCGCGTCGAGATCCCCGGATCGGGTCCCCCGGACCAGGTCCGGGGCCGGCTTGGCAGACTCCGGCCGGCGGTCCCGCCGCCAGCGTCTTTCATCAAACCCCACGTTTCCCGACGTGGGTGGCCTTATTTTACGGAAAGTCTCAGATGAGCATCTATTTCGCAGAGACAACTGTGGCTGAGCAAAGCGAGCTTGTTTGCCGCTGGACCGAGCGGTTTTATATGGAAAAAAAGCGCGTCCAGATCGTGGTCGATTCGATGGCTGCGGCCCAGTTTATCGACCAATTACTGTGGACGTTTTCACAGGCAAGCTTCATTCCACACATGATCTTCAGCCCCGGCGGGGCGTCCCCCGCCGAGCCCGTTCTAATCACCGCCGCAGAGTTACAGGTAGGCGGGTTTGGGGCGCTTGTATGCGGCCGGCCGGCCGATCTAGAGTTTATGACCAGGTTCGAAACCGCTGTCCATTTCATCCTCAGAGACGACACGGAACGGCTGCAGCAAAGCCGCACTCTGTGGCAGAGCGCGCGCGACTCAGGGATCAATCCTGTCCATGTTCCATACGGACGCCAAGCCTGATGCCGTGCGGCCTCGAGGATCGAGTGCGTATTTTCGGGAGTGCGCTGGGCGATTAGTGCGAGCCGATATGTGAACATTTGGACGATCTGGCGGGAAAGACCTTGACATAACCGCGCGGGAGGCTAGAATGGTCGGACTGTTTATCGAGTGGCGGCGGATCTTGCGTTCTATTTCAAAGTTGACATGGAGGAGTAGCTGATATGGGAATAGTCGCGGACAAACTCAAAGAACTTCGTGTGAAAGAAGCAAAGATCAGGGAAATGGGCGGCTCCAAAGCTGTGGCCCAGCAGCTTGAACGCGGGAAGATGACCGCCCGTGATCGTTTAAATTATTTCTTTGATCCCGGGAGCTTCCGTGAACTTGACATGTTTATGAAGCACCGGGGAACTCTTTTCGGGATCGATCAAGTTGATATTCCTGCGGACGGAGTCATAACCGGTTTTGGAAATGTAAACGGACGCGAGGTTTTCGCGTTTGCGCAGGATTTCACTGCCCGAGCGGGCAGCCTGGGCGAAATGCACGCCAAAAAGATCTGCAAGGTAATGGACCTATCGCTTCGCGCCGGCAAGCCAAACGTCGGCTTCTGCGATTCGGGCGGCGCGCGTATCCAGGAAGGCGTCGATTCGCTCTCCGGCTACGGCCAGATATTCTACCGCAATGCAATCGCATCGGGGGTCATTCCCCAAATTTCGGCCATCATGGGTCCATGCGCCGGGGGCGCGGTCTATTCGCCCGCGATGACCGACTTCGTTTACATGGTCAAGGGAAGCGGGCTGATGTTCATCACCGGTCCCGACGTCATCAAATCGGTTCTGGGAGAAATAATCACCCAGGAAGAGCTTGGCGGGGCCATGACTCACAACTCGAGAAGCGGCGTGGCCCACTTCGCGGCCGAAAGCGACACTGATTGTATCGACCGGATCAAGCAGTTACTCTCCTATTTCCCTGACAACAACATGGAGGACCCTCCCTACCTCGATACCGGAGACGATCCCAACCGGCAGTGCCCTGAGCTAGACACCATCATGCCTGAAGCTCCAATGGGCGCATACGATATGAAGGACGTGATCCGCTCAATCGTTGACAACGGGGAGTTCCTCGAGGTGCATCAGCATTTCGCCCAGAATATGATCGTAGCCTACGCTCGCCTGGGCGGAAAGACCATCGGCATAATCGCCAACCAGCCCAAGGTGCTGGCCGGATGTCTGGACATCGACTCATCGGACAAGGCATCCCGTTTCATCCGCACTTGCGACTGCTTCAACATCCCGATGCTGACCCTCGCCGATGTTCCGGGCTACCTGCCCGGCAGGCAGCAGGAATGGGGCGGCATCATTCGCCATGGCGCAAAGCTGCTCTGGTGCTACTCGGAATCCACCGTACCCAAAAGTACTCTTACCACCCGCAAGGATTACGGCGGGTCATATCTGGCAATGTGCTCGAGCGACCTTCGGGCCGACTTCTCCTTTGCGTGGCCCACGGCCGAGATCGCGGTCATGGGCGCCCAGGGCGCGGCAAACGTCATTTTCCGCCGCGAGATCCAGGAAGCCGCAGACCCGGTGGCCAAGCGCCAGGAGGTTATCGACAACTACAGCAAGGCGCTTTATAACCCCTATATTGCGGCCTCCCGCGGCTATATCGACGGCGTGATAATGCCCTCCGAGAGCAGGGCCCGCCTGATCGAGGCATTCAAAGTCATCAGCAACAAGCGCCAGGCGCTTCCCCCCAAAAAGCACGGCAACATTCCTCAGTAAATGTTGATGGACAGGCGCCGCCCGGGACCCGAGCCGGAGCGGCGCCTCCACCGCCTGCGGCCCCGCCGCATACCCCGTTCACGACCCAAAGACGCGGGGACACTGGAATCCGGAGATCTGAAGACTGGGGGACTCGGAGACACGGGGACGCAGAGATGCAGAGGCAAAACCCTTACAGCGCCGCCCCATCCCCCGTGTGCCAAAGGGGAGAGGGGGCGGGAGATGGCCGGCATTCGACGTTTTCGCTTTCCGGCTCACCACCCCTTAGTCGCGCGGGTCACATACCCGCATCGACTTGTTCAACACTTGACAAGCTTCTTTTCCCGGCCATCATACTGCTTTTTTGGCCGGTCTTTTCTCTGTTTAACACAGAAACGATACATTGATTGTCTTTGAAGTGTTGTTTGGCCGATTCGTAACTTGCGGGGTCAATTCCGATCAGTTGTCGAACTTCATCATCCAATGGGCTGTTTGAGTTATCGGATTCAAAGAGCAAACCGGCCACAATTATTCTGAACGAGTCATCCGGTATGCCCAGCGATTGGCAATCGACGATCAGCTCGCACAATCTGAAGAAGAAATCCGAGGCATGCTCGGCTTCCTGAAGCTCCCTGGAATAATCCTGCACTTCGGCAAAAACCCTGCTTTTGAAATCGCCCCCCGGGCTCAAAAAGGGGCCGTTGAGAAGTATTTCCCTGATCTTCTCCCTGAAAGTATCGTCATTGCGTAGACACGTTTTCATCGTTCCTCCATAGCCCCTTTTGCACGCAACTGCTCGACTGGAAACTCCGGCGGCAGTTGTGTGTTCTCACTCAAATCCTTAAAATGAAAAACTCACTGCAAGGACGGTCTAAGATTCCGCCCTCCGGCACCCTGCAGGGTGCCTGTGGCAGTCAAAGTAATACCCGTGCGTATTGATGTCTACTGGAGGAAGCCGTAGAACTAACGGCATGGATCAGCAGCATGCCGGACAAGGGAACCCGTAAAACCGGGCATGCCAGTGCGACGCCGGCTATCCCATCGGCCTGTCGGGCGCCGGAGTTTTCGCGATGATTCAAAACAGGCGCAAATTCCATGGAAATTGACGTACTCTGTGTCGGACTCGCCTCATACGATTTCGTGTACTCGGTTGAGCGCCATCCGGAAGCCGATGAGAAGTGCTTTTCGACCGGCCTTCTCACGGGCGGAGGAGGGCCGGCGGCAAATGCTGCGGTCAGTGTTGCAAGACTGGGCGGGATCGCCGCCTTCGCGGGATACCTGGGCAGGGATGTCTTCGGGTCGATGCACTTCGAAGAGCTGCTCCGCGAAGGCGTGATAACGAGCCTGGTGGTCCGTGGCAGCCACCCTACCCCGCTGTCCACGATCATCGTCAAGCCTGACGGGAAAAGGAGCGTTGTAACCCACAAAGGCTCAACACCGGCCCTTGAGCCGGACCAGGTCTATTTTACTGCGGTGAGGCCGCGCGCAATCTTATTCGACGGACACCAGCCGGCGATCTCCGTTCCCCTGGCCAAAAAAGCGAGGAAGCAAAACATCCCGACCATTCTGGACGCAGGATCGGTCCACCAGGGGACCTTGGAGCTTGCGCCCCTGTGCGGCTATCTGGCGGCCTCCGAGAAATTCGCGCGCGATCTGAGCGGATCAAAAGACCCCGCAAGGGCTTTAGGGTTCCTTGCCCGAATAGCCCCGGTGGCAGTCATTACCCTGGGCGGGGCCGGGCTTGTCTGGGCGGCGAGGCGCCGCAGCCGGGATGCCCGCTCGAACACTTCAGCGGGGGCGGAACAGGAAGGCGGAAGCATCGAGGCCTTTGCTGTGGATGCCGTCGATACAACGGGGGCCGGTGACATTTTCCACGGCGCATTCGCCTTGCGAATAGCCCGTGGAGAGGACCTTTTGCGCGCCCTGCGATACGCAAGTGCAGCCGCCGCCCTTGGCTGCGCCAAAATGGGCGCTCGAGCCGCCATCCCCACCAAGGCAGAAGTTGAATCCCTGATGCATGATGCCGGATGACGGATTCCGGAGGGCAGGCCGACAGTGGGGGCAGACGCGGAGATGGTTTTTCACCGTGCGTCACCCCCTCCGCGCATCAGTTTCACCCGGCAGGCTGCGGGGAGTTTTTCCTCGTCCCCGGTATTCGCATTGGCACCCTTGAGATAAGGTGATAAATCAAGCACAAAAGTGCTGTAAACGATTACGCGATTCATACTTTCGGTGTAAATTTTGACAGCTCATCGATGCCAAGCTTTTTCTCTATCTGCCCCACTGATTCCAACATTTTTTCAAATCCTTCTTTTCCGAAAAGCTCCTCTTCCCTGTCCTCGAATTTTTCGCCCAGTTCATCAAACTCCATGGGCGACACTATCGAGCGAAAAGCAGGGAAAAGCACTGTATCTTCGCGGGCTGCATGGGGCCGGTACATCTGAATGAACTGTTGAAGGACCGAAGACAGATCCTGCTTTGAAAAACCCGAGCCTTTTCCTTTCCCTTTCCCTTTCCAAAGCAGAGGAGTCCCACCATAGATCTGTTGCACGGTCGCATCCGTCTCTTCGTTTGCTTCGGGAGTTTTAAGCGGCTTAGATTCCGATAATTTCAAAATGGAATCGGTCAGGCGCCGTCCCGCCTGGTGCTGCACGAAGAGCACCTTAACAAGATCGTTAAGCTTTCCGGCCTTTTCAAAACGTGGGAAAATCTCATCTTCTTCGAGCTTTTCATGGTAGTCCTCGACGAAGCGGCGGATAATGCGGGCTGAATCCGGAATAACTGCGGGCGGCAGCTCCTTTGCCCCACTGATGCGACTTATCGCCTCCTCATAGATCAGCAGCACACGGCGCAGGACTCCGTGCTCGCGCATGAGATCTTCCACGGGGTTCACCCCGGATTCTTTTTCTTTGCCCTCTTTTTTCCCGGCAGCTAAAACAGCGGATGGAATCGCAGGCAGAGCGATACCCGCAGCGAGACTGCCGGTGAGGAACAAAAAACGGCGTCGTGACGTAAGTGTCCCCGTGTGCATAGACTCCTCCTTTTTTAGATTGATTTAGGCTTCTGCACATCCAGGGCGATCTCCGGCTCTGCAGAACCGACCAGCCACTCTTCCAGGGTAGGCGGTTGAACAAGCTGCTGCGACAGGGGCTTCCACTCGGGCGAGGCGTTAAGATCTACTCCCCTGTGTATTACCGAAACAGGCCAGTCGGCCGAAACGACGGCTACAATCAGGTTCTCGTGTTCCGCAGTAAACCTGAGGGCCGAGTTGAATCGTGCTCCCCGCCCGCTGTTTTCGCCGACAATCGCCCTGCCGTCCAGCAGGCAGGCGAATCCATGCAGGTGCAGATCTGCCCCGATATGGAGCGCCCCGTCGACCTTCGAGAGGGATTTGGCCAGATCGAGCATCGTCTCGTTGGTTAGATCGACGGGAGATGCAAGCTGCTGGCCCGAGATGAAAATAGGACTGGGGTTAAGATCGATTACCAGCGTGGCCCCATGCCGCTGCTCGCCGGCCCTGGCTACGATGCCCGATACGATCTTGAAAAGATCGTCACGTTTGGACTCTTCAAGAGGTGATTCCAGAAGGAGTTCTTCAAGATGCACCAAGTTGGGCTTGCGGTCGGATGACTGAAAGCTGCCGCCCGAAAAGCTGCAGACCAGGTTTCCCGAAAACCGCAGGAACCCGTGTCCGCCTCTGAAATCGGCGGTTATGCGGCTATCGGGCAAACTTCCTTTCGCTACCCCAATTATCGTGCGTCCATCTGAAACAAGCCTTCTATCAGAATTTTCAACCGCGAGGATAAGCTTGCGCACGTGCTTGTAATTGGTCAGTCTGATTTTTTCAGGGTGAGGGAACCTCACCACGAAAGGCACTGCATCAATGATGGCAGGATCGACGAATACCAGGGTCCCACGTGGCCAGGCGCCTTCCTCCCTGGTCTTGGAAATGCCCAGCACCGCGTCAAGAATCGGGTAGACTTCGATGTGGCTGTCCAGACCGAACTTAAGGTCAAGCCGGTCCCGGATATAATCCCTGATGGCATGAGTTGCATATTCGCGGATAAGGTAGGATGCGTTCCGCGTATGGAACCATTCCTCATTGACCCAGTCATGCGCCAGGAGGCAGGCCGCGTGCTCCAGCCACCTCTCGATGGGGCCGGTCGAGCACAAGGCCGGGTGCTGTTCGGTAAACCACATCTGGTAGAATACGGTCTTGGCCATGCCGCCCCTGGATACGAGTCCTGCAAGGTCCAGCCCTTTTTGCGGCAGGACCTGCCCGAAAAGCTTCATATGCGCTGTTTTGGGATCATGCTCCCGCCACGCATCGGACCTCAGGTAGATTTTCTCGACAATCGGCTCCCAGCACTCCAGTAAACCTTGAGGATCGTAAAGGCGGGGCGGGTCGTCCGGCTTCTCGGCGTAAATCAGCGCCGCGCGGCTTGGACCGGAAAAGTGGGTCAAGCCGTTGCAAAGCCCGTCATGAATGTGGAAAATGCTTAGGAGTTGAGACGAAGGGTCCATATTCTTATAGCGAGCAAGAGGGTTAGCGCCAACCAGGAAGTCATCGTCAATTCATAAGTACAGTTTCCGGCCGGCTATTTCAAG
>JBELAB010000104.1:0-10686 GCA_049509275.1 Syntrophobacteraceae bacterium
AGGAATAAATTCACTTCGCGGCTGGCAGTTCGGCCAGGTTGGACCATTGGATTCTTTCGGCCTGGTGGAGGGTGGCGACAAGTACGCGGTCACCAACTTCGAAATCCTTTTCCCTTTAGTGGAAAAGTATGGCATACGGGGAGTGGTGTTCTTCGATGCCGGAAATTCATTCCCCGAGGGTCAGAGTATAAATCCTTCGAATTTCAGGGAAGACGTTGGCCCGGGTCTCCGATGGAATTCGCCGTTCGGACCGCTTCGAATCGAGGTTGGGTACGTGCTTGACCAACGTGCGGGCGACAAGCCTTTTCAGTTTCAGTTTTCTGCCGGAGCATTTTTTTAAGGAGTCGAAAAAAAATGAAGAGATTTTTTGGATGTGTCTTGGTAGCGGCGGGCATTACCCTGGCGTTTTCTGTGAACGCGGTTGCAGCCGGTGGTTCGATGAAGATTGGTTATTTTGATCTCCAGGCGGCGATAATGCAATCAGATACGGGGAAAAAGTTTCTCGAGGAGATGAAAAAAGAGGAAGCCAATTTGAGCAGCGCCGTGGAGCAGAAGACGCGCGCTTTTGTGGCTGCCAGGGATGAATACGAGAAGAAAAGAGACGTAATGGACGAGAAAGCCAGGGGCCGCAAGGAGAAAGAATTAGGCGACATGGCCTCGGAGGTGCAGAAGATGCGCTCCGACTCAAGCGCTAAGCTCAATGAGCAGGCAAGTGCCGCAAGGGCCCCTATTCTCCAGAAAGTGCGCGATGTGGCAAACAAGATCGGTAGAGAAGAGAAGTATGACTTTATTATTGAAAAGAGCGCTCTGTATTTCCAAGGCAATGAAAAAGACGATCTGACCAAGCGGGTCTCTGCGGAATTGGACAAAGCGTCCTCTAAATGATTGGGCATTATCGAGGCCGATTTCCTGTAGAGGGCGGGACCCGGTCCCGCCCTTTTAATGCCGGGCCGGGCCGGTTCCTTGCGGAGGTAGTGCAGGAACTTGCCGTGCCCGCGATGTATCGGTCATTTCCCCTCTAAGCGGTATATTTTGCCAGATGGAAACCGGTGCGAATAATAATCGCAGGTCCAGGGAATCCTTTTCGCTTGGCGAACTTAGCCGTCTGCTGGATGCGGAGGTCAAGGGGGACCCGGATTTGCATGTCACCGGCATAGGGGCGCTGGACAGCGCAACCTCCGGGCAATTGAGCTTTCTTGTTGATTCCCGCTATCGTCATCTGCTCTCAGGATGCAGGGCATCGGCTCTGATTGTGTCTTCGGAATTTCGGGAACTGGAATGCAATCTCCTCATCACCAGCAACCCCTATCTGGCTCTGGCTAAAGCGGCCCAGTTGTTTCTGCCCGATTCGGCAGAGGCAGCCGGAATACATCCGACCGCTTTTATCGGCGAGGGAGTGTTGTTTGGGGAGGGAGTTCCGGTAGGTCCGCTAGCGCATATTGGAGACAATTCGCAGATAGGCTCGGGGACTAAAATAGGTGCCGGCGCTTACCTGGGCAAAGGGGTCCGAATCGGCGAGAGGTGTCTGATAGACCCCAGGGCTTGCATCCTCGATGGGTGCATCATCGGCAACCGGGTTATTATCCACACGGGCGCTGTAATCGGCGCGGATGGATACGGGTACGCCCAGGACGAACAGGGCAGGCATGTAAAAATCCCCCAGGCCGGTATAGTGCAGATCGACGATGACGTGGAGATCGGCGCCAACGCTACGGTTGATCGCGCAACTTTTGGCAGGACATGGATAAAGCGCGGCGCAAAAATCGATAATCTTGTCATGATCGCACACAATGTCGTAGTGGGCGAGGACTGTCTTCTGGTTGCGCAGGTGGGTATTTCGGGCAGCACCCGGCTTGGAAACCAGGTGGTCCTGGGTGGACAGGTCGGAGTAGTCGGCCACGTTCAGATTGGAGACGGAGTGAAAGTCGGCGCAAAAGCCGGCATTCATAATTCCGTCAAGCCCAACCAAATTTTTGTTGGTGGCTACCCTGGCGTCCCCCATGATGAATGGTTCAGAACCTACGCTAATATACAGCGCCTGCCCAGGCTCAGGGAAGCCTTGAAACGACTGGACGAAAGGGTCCACAGAATCGAGGAGGCACTGAAAAAGGATGATGGACATAATTAAGATTAGAGAAGTCATTCCGCACCGCTATCCGTTCCTCTTCGTGGATAGAATCGTAGAATGCACCTCCGATGCGATAGTGGGGGTCAAGAACGTTTCATTTAACGAGCCCTTTTTCCAGGGACATTTTCCAAACGATCCGATTATGCCCGGCGTCCTCATCTTGGAAGCCATGGCCCAGACCGGCGGGATTCTTGTTTTCACGGTATTTCCCCAGTATATGCACAAGCCTTTTTATTTTGCGGGTTTGGACAAGGTCCGTTTCCGCAAACCCGTGCGACCCGGAGACCGGCTTGTCATGAAAGTCAAAATTAAGAAACAGCGCAGCGGTTTTTTCAAAATGCTGGCCGAAGCTTTTGTGGATGATGTGCTGGTGGCCGAGGCTGAAATGATGGCAAATATCGATCTGAACTCAGGGGAGACTAAAGGCGACTAGTGTCCTGAGTCATTAATTAGTTCCCGAATTAAGGGTGGGCAAAAGCAGCGTTGCCCACCAATGATTGGTGGGCACATAAAACGTGCCCACCCTACGAAATTTATGCAATGAACTTGTGACTCAGGACACTAGAAAGGTTTGCGCCCGGCCGAAGATCCTGTTTCAAAAACAGTGGAGAAAAGATGCCGATTCACCCGACTGCAATAATTTCCCCGAAAGCTGAACTTGCCGAAGACGTTACCGTAGGGGCATACAGCATTATCGGTCAGGATGTTACCATTGGTTCGGCAACCGAGGTGGGGCACCATATAGTAATAGAAGGCAAAACGACAATAGGCGAAAACAATCACATTTACCCCTTTGTTTCGTTAGGTCTTTCTCCGCAGGACATCACATACGCAGGTGAGGAAACAAGGGTAATTATTGGAAATAACAATATAATTCGCGAAAATGTGACGATTCACCGCGGCACTTCCAGAGGTGAAGGCATAACCCGGATCGGTAACGGGGTCTTTCTGATGGCCTATGTCCATGTTGCCCACGACTGCCAGATCGGAAACGGAGTTTTAATGGCAAATACTGCTACCCTGGGGGGGCATGTGCAAGTGGGCGAGTGTGCGGTAATCGGAGGGATTGTGGCTGTTCATCAGTTCGTAAGAGTAGGGGAATACAGTTGTGTCGGAGGATTTTCAGCAGTGCGCATGGATATTCCTCCCTATATGCTTGCCAGCGGCGCCGTAGGCGCCAAACTTTATGGCGCCAACCTCATCGGCCTCAGACGCAACGGTTTTTCCGAAAAATCCATCGAGGCGATCAAAAAATTTTACAGGATATTCTTTCGCTCAGGCCTACCCTTGAAAGAGGCGGTTCAAAAAGCCCGCGAGGATATTGAACCTTTGCCGGAAGTGGAAAAACTTATCGAGTTCGTCTCATTTGGTTCCCATCGAGGCTTAACCAGATAATGCCTTTGGAAAATGCGCAGAGTTCGGACGGCAGGATTAGAGCAGTAGGACTTATTGCGGGCAGCGGGCAATTTCCGCTTCTCTTTGCCAATGCGGCACGCCAGGCTTCGGTCCGGGTCCTTGCAGTCGGCTTCGATGGCGAAACCGATCCGGCGCTTTCCAAATACGTCGACGAATTCCATTTACTCAGACTCGGGCAATTGAACCGCCTTATAAAGACTTTCAGGAGCGCCGGAATAACCCATGCCGCCATGGCAGGGGCAATAAACAAGACCCGGCTGTATGCGAAAATCCGGCCGGACTGGAGGGCCGTGCGATTTCTGAGCAGGCTGAGAAATAAGAAGGACGACTCTCTTCTGAGGGCTCTCGCAGATGAACTGGAATCCGAGGGGATACTTATACAGCCTTCCACCATTTTCCTGCCCGAACTTCTCGCGCCCGAAGGTATACTCACGCGCCGAAAACCAAACCGCCGCGAACAGGCTGACATAGCTTTCGGATGGACCCTGGCCAAGGAGATCGGCAGACTCGATATTGGGCAATGCCTCGTAGTGAGAGACCAGGCTGTGCTCGCCGTTGAAGGAATAGACGGCACCGACGCCACCATTATGCGCGGAGGGCGTCTTTGCGGGGAAGGCGCGGTGATCGTCAAGGTCAGCAAGCCCATGCAGGATTTGCGCTTCGATGTCCCAGCCGTTGGTTCGGACACCATTGGGGTGATGAAATGCGTCAATGCACGGGTGCTTGTCCTCGAAGCGGGGAAAACGGTGATATTCGACCGGGACAAAATGATAGACATTGCGGATTCTGCCGGGATTTCGATACTCATCCAAAATGAGGGATTTCGGCCCCAGGGAAACCACGACAAAGACGCGCTGGCGGTCCTGGAATCAAGTCTTTCCGATCAGAACGGATGGCAGCGTGCGGAGTATTCAGAAGAACGAACGGAACCCCCAAGAGCCATTTTAGTCCGCAGCCCTCGCTCTGACGCCGTGCGGACGGCTGTGGTAGGAGTTGGCTACCTCGGCCGCTTTCACGCTCAAAAATATGCCAGGCTGCCTGAGGCCAATCTCGTTTCTGTAGTCGATATAAACAGCCAACGCGGGCGTCAGGTGGCAAAAGAGGTCAATACCCATGCCTTAACCGATTACAGGGAACTCATTGGCAAGGTCGATGCGGTCAGCATCGTTGCGCCCACGCCCCAGCACTTTGCTATCGCAAAGGAATTCCTCTCATCGGGGGTGCATGTTCTTCTCGAAAAACCGATGACAAAAAACCTGGAGGAAGCCAACGAACTTATCGCAACGGCGAAAAAGAGCGGCGCAATTCTGCAGGTCGGTCACCTGGAGCGGTTCAACTCCGCATTTACGGCCATTCGACCGCACCTGCGCGACCCAATGTTCATCGAAGCCCATCGGCTCGCTCTTTTTAATGAAAGAGGTCTGGAAGTAGACGTCGTACTTGATCTGATGATTCACGACATCGATATCGTTCTCAACATCATCAATGCCCCTCTCAAGGACATTCATGCTTCCGGCGTTTCCGCCCTCAGTCCCCTTCCGGACATAGCAAGCGTTCGAATGGAATTTGACAACGGCGCCGTCGCTAATCTCACAGCAAGCAGGATCTCGCTCAAGAACATGAGGAAACTGCGCATCTTCCAGGAAAATTGCTATTTTTCGATTGACTATGCCACGAAACGCGCCTACGCCGTCTACAGGGAAGCCGAGTCGGGCGAAGACGGCTTTCCTCAGCTTTCGATGGAAGAATTCGAAATAATCGAGAAGGACTCCCTTGAAGAAGAGATCGGCGCTTTTCTGAACTCTGTCAGGACCGGCAGCCGGCCCGAAGTGGATGGCGAGCAGGGGCGCCGGGCCCTTGGCGTTGCACTTGAAATATCGAGCCGGATCGAGCAACAAATGCGCGCTAAACGCGTTTTTCCGGAGAGCGGGAATTGGAAATCTTCATAAGCGCCGGAGAAGCCTCGGGGGACCTGCACGGTTCCCATCTTGCCCGCGCAATATGGTCTATCGACCCCCAAACGCGCCTCTCCTGCCTCGGGGGACCTCACCTGCAAGCCGCAGGCGTTCCGGCCGTCGTCGATAATCGAAGAATTTCGGTCGTGGGCGTAACGGAAATCGCCGCTCATATCCGGGCCATATATGGAGCCTGGCGAAGGATCAGGTCTCATCTTCTCGCAACCCGCCCCGCACTGGTCGTTTTGATCGACTTTCCCGATTTCAATCTGTTTCTTGGAAAGTTTGCCAAGAAAATCGGCGCCAAAGTCTTCTACTATATCTCCCCCCAGCTTTGGGCCTGGCGGGAAGGCCGCATAAATAAAATCAGAAGGCTTGTTGACCGAATGGCTGTCATCCTGCCGTTCGAAAAAGACTTTTATGCCTCGCATGGTATAGAAGTCGATTATGTCGGCCACCCGCTGGTGGACATAATGGCCGGTTTACCGGACAAAACTCAATGCGACCGGCTCTATCACCCTTTCAACGGGCCCCTTGTCGGACTGCTCCCCGGGAGCCGCCGGAGCGAGATTAAGCTCATGTTTGACATCTTGATGGACGCCGGCCGAATCATTTCGCGGTCGTTCCCGGCGGCCAGGTTCTTAATCCCCCTGGCATCTTCGCTGGACGCACGAGATATGGAAAGCAGGGCTGGCAGATGGTCACTGCCGGTGCAGGTAGTGCACAACGACACCTATAGCGCAATCAAGGCGTGCGACCTGATCTTGAGCGTTTCCGGTACGGTGACCCTGGAAGCCGCGATTCTCGAAACTCCGATGATAGTGCTCTACAAACTCTCCGGGCTGAGCAGGCAAATAGCTAAACCGCTCATTCGGGCCAAATTCGCCGGGCTGCCCAATCTGATAGCGGACAAGGAAATAGCCCCGGAATTCGTGCGGGAGGAGCCTACAGGACCACGCGTGGCCGAGTGCGCCATCAAACTTTTAATGAATCCGGCTCTTCTTGACGAGCAACGGCTGGAGTTGAGAAACATCCGCAATCAGCTCGGCACCCCCGGCATATCCGCACGGGTCGCGCGGCTCGTGCTGGATACGGCGAGGGGCGTGCTGTGAGGTTTTGCCGAAAGGCCACATTGAGGGCGTAAGACGCGGCCCTGTGTTTTAGTCGGCCGGCGCTCCACTTATAAACATCTCTCACTGAGAAGGGTTACTATCTCATCGGCGATCTGGATCGACTGTTTTCCCTCTGTATCGATTTCGATGATCGCAACCTGGGCATAGAGGGGTTTACGCTCGGAAAGCACTTTTACGATCTCCTCCTTTACCGGTAGCTCGGAGAGCGAGGGGCGTGTTCCAAGTGATCCAGGGTCTGAGCTTAATCGAGCGTAAATTGTTTGAGGCGTAGCATTGAGCCAGACCGTGAAAAAGTGCTTGCGGAGCACTCTGCGGTTTTGTGAATCGAGGACAATTCCGCCTCCGGTGGCTACCACAAGTTCTTTTTGCTCGCTGATGGTCCCAAGCAGGCCGGATTCTGATCTTCTGAAAGAATCCCACCCGTCCTGTTTCACCCATGTCGCTATGTCGCGCCCGGCTTCCGAGGTCAGGCGCTGGTCCATGTCAATGAATTGCCTTCCGAGTTTGCGGGCAAGAATTTCCCCGACGGTGCTCTTGCCCGTTGCACGAAACCCAATAAGTGCTATATTACACCGTCTCATTTAGAGTCCGCTAAACACCAAAACAGATGCAATAAATTATGGATACCCAATCTTCAAATATACACGATAAACTGCAAAAACGCCGCAATATTGCGGATTACATGCCATTTTTGCCTTACCTTACCGCCGCGGCTCTTAGAGTTCTTCACTGGACCTGCCGGTTTGAGATCGTTGGGGAAGAAAATTACCAGGCGGCATTGAATGGCGGGGGCCCCAAGATCGCCGCCTTCTGGCATTTCTCCTATCCTTGCATCCTGTATTTTTTTCGCGATCGTGGCTACCTCACAATAATCAGCCGTAGCCGCGACGGGGAGCTTGCCGCGCGGATGGTGCAAAGGCTTGGGTATTTTCCTTTCAGAGGCTCGCCGGGAAAGGGTGGGGTCGCCGCGTTGAAAGGCATAATTTCTGCCTTCCGAAACTGTCCCGGAGGCGGGTTCGTGGCGGATGGGTCTCAGGGACCGGCGCAGGTGGCCCAAAGAGGACTGGTGCTTCTTGCCATGTACTCAGGCTGTCCCATAGTTCCGGTCAGCATCGCCGCCGACAGGTGCTGGCGATTCCGAAGCTGGGACAAGACTTTGCTCCCGAAGCCTTTTGCCAGAGTGGCTATTTCTTGGGGCCCCGAGATACAGGTCGAGCGGAGGGCTTCATCGGTTGAAATCGAAGAGTACCGGGTCCAACTTGAGCGAATCCTCAACGAAATCACCGGGCAAGCCGAGAAGGCCGCAGGAGCGTTTGCATAAAGTGGTAAATGTGCTAATATATTATGGTAAAAGGGATTGCCCTCCGGAGAATTAAGGGTGTGTCCGGAGTAGGGCAGATGATCGCCGGTCACGTTTCATTTGTGGCTGGAGGAAAGTCCGGGCTCCACAGGGCAGGGTGCTGGGTAACTCCCAGTCTCGGTGACGAGGAGGAAAGCGCAACAGAAAGCAGACCGCCTCCCGCGCTCGCGCGGGGGGTAAGGGTGAAACGGTGAGGTAAGAGCTCACCGGTCCCGGTGGCGACATCGGGAGCCAGGCAAACCCCACCCGGAGCAAGACCGAATAGGAGAGCGTTTGAGGGCTGCCCGTCCGATGCTCTCGGGTTGGTCGCTTGATCCCGCCGGTAACGGCGGGGCCAGAGGAGGGGCGCCATACCCAAGCAGTTTATCCGGTTGGCCGGAAAGCCGTTACTGGCTCATACCTTGAGTGCGCTCGCATGCCTGCCTTTTATCTCCATCATTTTTCTGATCGTTGCCGAAGAGCATATTGCAGATGCCGGGGAGGTTGTATCCGGTTGGAGTGGCCAACGAGCTTCGAGCGTGCCCGAGATTTCAATAATAAGGGGAGGCGCCGAGCGCAGGGACAGTGTCTATAACGGACTCAAGGAGCTTCCGGCCGAATGTGACTGGGTGATGATTCATGACGCTGTGCGCCCTTTCGCAAGTCCCGGCCTTATCAAAACGGTGTGGGAAGGCGCCCGGACGGCCGGCGCCTGTATAGCGGCCATCCCCGCAACGGACACCGTCAAACACGCCCGTGACGGCGTAGTGCGGGAGACTTTGTCTCGAGATGAGATCTGGCTAGTGCAGACGCCTCAGGTTTTCAGGAAGCAGATCGTTGTTGCCGCCTACGAAAAAGCGGTCGCGGCAGGTTGGACCGGGACCGATGATGCCTCTTTTGTCGAACGCTTGGGGGTCCCGGTATCAATTGTGCTCGGTGAGCGCACAAACGTAAAGGTAACAACCCCGGAAGACCTCCAGTGGGCGGAATGGTTTCTCTCCGTAAGAATCGGAAAGGGGGGGCTCTGATGCGGGTTGGATTCGGCTATGACGTGCACAGGCTCGTTCCGGGGCGCCCGCTGATCCTCGGCGGGATCGAAATTCCATTCGAACGCGGTCTTCTTGGCCACTCGGATGCTGATGTTTTGCTCCACGCCATTTGCGACGCCATAATCGGCGCGGCCGCCTTGGGGGACATAGGCGCTCATTTTCCGGATACCAGTCCCGAATTCAAAAACATATCCAGCCTGATACTGTTGCACAGGACGGCGGCTCTTCTAACGGGGCGAGGGTTGCGGCTGAGAAATATCGACTCCACAATTGTGGCCCAGAGGCCAAGGCTCTCTCCTTTCATACCTCGAATGGTTGAGAGAATTTCCGGCCAAATCGGGCTTGCCCCGGACTGTATCAATATCAAAGCCAAAACGACGGAGACCTTGGGGTTTGCGGGCCGCGAGGAGGGGATTGCGGCATATGCGGTCGCGCTCGTCGAAGAACATGCAGAGCAATAAGAGGGCGGTGGCTCGGACTCCCTTAAATGTTTAAATTAAATCCGGCAAATGATAAATAATTTCCTTCGCTTGTTCGGAGGATAGCTCAAAAGGGGATTGGCAGTTAATGGCTTTGCAGATCTATAACACCCTGAGCGGGAAAAAGGAGGAATTCGTTCCTCTGGAACCGGGCAGGATACGAATGTATGTGTGCGGGATCACCGTGTATGACTTATGCCACATTGGGCACGCCCGCTCCGCAATTGTCTTCGACGTTATCTGCCGGTTTCTGTTGAGCCTCGGCTACCAGGTTACTTATGTTCGTAACTTTACGGACATCGACGATAAAATCATCCGGCGGGCGGCCGAGGAGGGGACCGATTACCGTACGATTGCCGACCGGTACATCCGGACCTTCCATGAAGATATGGACGGCCTGGGTCTTCTGCGCCCCACTTTCGAGCCTCTTGCAACCGAGCACATTCCTGAAATGATCGAAATCGTCCGCAAGCTGGTGGAAAAGGGCGTTGCGTATAGGGCCGGAACAGACGTCTATTTCAGGGTGGACCGGTTCCATGGCTACGGGAAGCTGTCCGGGCGCGATACAGAAGACATGATGGCGGGCGCCAGAGTCGAGGTTGACGAAAACAAGATAAATCCGCTCGATTTTGTGCTTTGGAAAGGAAGCAAGCCGGGAGAACCAGCCTGGGAAAGTCCTTGGGGGCCTGGGAGACCCGGCTGGCATATCGAGTGTTCCGCTATGGCGACCAAGTATTTGGGGCTGACCATCGACGTGCACGGAGGTGGGAAGGACTTGGTCTTTCCTCATCACGAAAACGAGATCGCTCAGAGCGAAGCGGCTTTTGGGGCGCCTTTCGTGCGCTATTGGATACACAACGGCTTCGTGAACGTCAATAACGAGAAGATGTCCAAGTCGCTCGGAAACTTCTTCACCATCCGGGATGTGCTGCGGCATGTGCATCCTGAATCGCTGAGGCTGTTCGTCATCAGCAAGCATTACAGAAGCCCTGTGGATTTTTCGGATGAGGCCGTAGGGGAAGCCGAACGTGGGCTCGATCGCCTTTACGGCACCATCGAATTCGTGCGGCAAAAGGCGGCCAAAGCGGAAGACGCCGAGTATTCCGGTGAGGTCGTGAAACAGCAGGACCCGGAGCTGTACGAAAAGGCGGAGTCGCTCCCCACATTGTTTGCTGGAGCCATGAGCA
>JBELAB010000105.1:0-8306 GCA_049509275.1 Syntrophobacteraceae bacterium
CCCGGCCGCAGGATTTAGACTTTCCAGAGATCACACCGGGAATTCCCTCTTTTCCCCGTGCCAGGATGCCGGAGCTTTGTCCCGCCTCACGCACGGAGCTTTCCGGCGAGGTCGCCCTCGGCCTGACTGAAGATCAGGCCCACTCGGAGACATCCAGATGCCTCCAGTGCGGCGTATGTTCGGAGTGCTTCCAGTGTGTAGAGGCATGCTCGGGTGCGAAGGCTATTTCTTACGCTGGCGATTCGTTCGAAGCGGTCGAACATGCGGGGGTCGTCATTATCGCCGATCCGGCCGCCGCGCCTGGAGTGAAAGGCGAGGACGTGATCCGTGCGTACAGTTCCAAGGCCATCAAACCGGACATTTTTGGCATGACGCTACGCGGTTTTGCCGCCGTATCGGAAGCTGTTCTGCTGCTCGGCGACAGCGCTCCGCGCATGAAGGGCCACGGCATCTCGTTTTCGCCTCCAGGACCCCAACTCACATCCGACCTTCGCATCGGTGTTTTTGTATGCCGCTGCAACGATTCGCTCGGGTGGGACCCGGAATTGGACAGATTCATTTCCTACCTTCCGGAGGACTCACCGGTGGAATACGCCGAGTCGGTTCCCTCAGCATGCACACTGGAAGGCGCCGCTTCAATGCTAAGGACGATTCGCGAAAAAGGCCTCACCCGATTCGTACTCGCTTCCTGCGTGTGCTGCCCCCTGGACCTCATATGCAGTGCGTGTACTGACCAGCGAAGCAAGCTAAAAGCTGCGATCTTCCAGGGTACCGGTATAGCCAGGGCAATGGCCGAGACGTGCAACCTTCGCGGCGAGGCGCTTGCTCTGTTAAAGAGTGACCCACTTCTGGCTGTAAGCCGCTTCAAGGGACTCCTTCAAAGATCCATACGGCGCGCCGCCCATCTCAAGTCCCTCCCCTCGCCGGCGCGCCAGTATAACTTCACAACCGCAATAATCGGTGAATCCGAAGCCGCGCTCAGGAGCGCTCAGACCCTGGGCCAAATGGGAATGGAAGTCTTTTTGTTCGGAAGCCCGGACAGACCTCTTCCTTCGGCGCCCGATTATCCCAACGTCCACGCATTTCTCGGATCCTCCGCCAGGTCTCTTAAGGGCACAGTGGGAGACTTCCGGGTGGTCGTGATTATGGAAGACGGCACCCACCAGGTTTTCAGCGCGGGAGCGGTAATTCTGGGAGACAGCGCACGAAGAAATATAGCCTATATGCCTCACCCGGACATGCCGCCGCATGAGTTTACATACTCCATGCAGGCAAAGGACCTAAGAGGAATCCCCTTCTTCGTTCCCGGGGCTACGTCGATACCGGGGCTTCTGCTGGCGAGTCCACCGGGCATCAATGCCTCTGAACGGATAAAAGGCACAGCGGCAGGCATTCTCGCAGCCACCGTTATGCCGCGGGGGCCCAGACAAAACAAGGGATACACGGTTTCCATAAATGAGAATCTTTGCAGGGGATGCGGCCGGTGCGTGAACGCTTGCCCCTATCGGGCGGTGAGTTTTCATACCAACACGCTGGGATCCGGTTATGCGGTTGTCGATGAGGCCCTTTGCAAGGGCTGCGGCAACTGTATTTCGATCTGTCCCTCCGACGCCGCCGACAGCCCCTATCGCGACAGGCTCTTCCTGGAGCAGATTATTGAGGAGGTAACGGCTCGGGGTTCTTGAAGCAACTCCCTGACCGGATAAAGATTCATGGAAGATGATCTCAAAATAATCATTTTTCAGTGCAACTGGTGCCCTCACGCCGCATTTCAGACACTCCAGGACACGCTTGCTCCGCTGCCCCGCGAGATTCGGATGATAAGGATACCTTGCAGCGGTAGAATCACCAAGTCGCTCCTTTTCAAGGCGTTCGAAACCGGCGCCGACGGGGTCGCCATGTTCGGGTGCCGGCCCGGCACCTGCCGTTACGGGATAGGGACTCGAGTTGCCGAGAGAAACGTGGAGGACACCAGGGGGATTCTTCGCCTGCTGGGTTTGGGAGAGGAGCGGCTCGGCTTTGCCTCGTTCTATCCCGACCAGCCCTCAGAGATGCTCGACTTTCTGACCGCGTTCAGAAACAGGATTCGGCAACTGGGCAAAACACCTGTGGAACCTCCCCGTCGAATAAAAAAACCTGCGCTCTCGGCCGAGTCGGCTGCCTCTATTATGGCCACCCACAATATCTACACTTGCCAGGACTGCGGTAAATGTTCATCCGCATGCCCGGTAACTCTCTCCGGAAAAGAGTTTTCCCCGAGAGCAATCGCAAACGCCGTAGTAACGGGCGACCTGGACTCCTCCTGCATTAGGGATGACATCTGGTCATGCCTTACCTGCGGCCTTTGCTATGATCGATGCCCTTCGGCCGTCAGCTTTCCGGATTTTATAAAAGAGATGCGCAACGCAGCATCCGGGAATGGCCGGTTTGAAGCCCATGAAGGTTTTTTCCACTCCCTCATGCGTGCTTTGGCCTCGCCCAACCTGCCGGTGGAGCATTGGAGATGGCTGCCGCCCGAAATTCAAACCGACCCGAAAAGCAAAACCCTGTTCTTCGGAGGCTGTGCTCCCTACTTCGACACATTTTTCAAGAATCACCTGGGCATAACTACCAGCGACATTTTGGCCGATGCGCTCAGGCTCATGAACTTTTTCGATATTCATCCGGCAATAATGCAAAACGAGAGGTGCTGCGGCCATGATCTGCTCTGGTCCGGGGACCGCGATCACTTTGTCAAACTCGCCCGGCTCAATGTAAAACTGATCTCGGAGATGGGAATCGAAGAACTTGTTACGGCCTGTCCGGAATGTTACCGGGCCTTCTCGCACGACTATCCTCAAAACGGGATCGAAACCGGATTCAAAGTGACCCACATTTTCGAACTCGCAGAAGCCCAAATCAGCAAGGGCGCCGTCGGTTTCTCAAAACTCAACAGGAAGATAACCTTTCAGGATCCTTGCAGGCTCAGCCGCACACAAACCGGATGCCAATTGCCGAGAAATCTTCTTCAACGGCTCAACGTGCGCGGCTTCACCGAAATGCGTGATCGAGGGGCTTCTTCGCTTTGCTGCGGAAACTGTGCATGGACAGGATGTGACAGCTACTCCAAAGCTATGCAGGTAAACAGGCTGAGGCAGGCAAAAGAAACCGGAAGCAACCTGCTGGTAACCGCCTGCCCTAAATGTCAGATACACCTCAAGTGCGCCATGGAAGACCCTTTCCTGGGAAATGAAATCCAAATGGAGATGGTCGACCTCACCTCTATCCTGGCCCGAACAATACAGTGGGAGTAACATGCAAAAACCTTCCATACATGGCCAAAATACCCGAATCGGCGTCTTTGTCTGCCATTGCGGATTGAACATCGCCAGAACAGTCGATTGCCAGAGAGTCGCCTCCGAGAGCGCCAAACTTGAAAATGTCGTCCACGCTCGAGATATCCAATATGCGTGCTCGGAACCCGGTCAGCAGAGCATCCGGGAAGATATTGCCGAGCTCGGGCTTGACCGCGTGGTGATCGCCTCCTGTTCCCCAAGGCTCCATGAACCCACCTTCCGGCAGATGATCGAGAGCGCCGGCCTCAATCCTTACCTGCTCGAAATGGCTAACCTGCGGGAACAGTGCAGTTGGGTTCACATTAACGAACCAGAAGCCGCCACAAGCAAAGCCATCGACCTGGTGCGAATGGCAGTGGCCAGGGCCTTCAGGCTCGAACCCCTCCAGAGCCGAAAAATACCGCTCAGCAAGCGGACTCTGGTAATAGGGGGAGGTATCGCTGGAATCCAGGCGGCGCTCGATCTTGCCGATAACGGCTACGAGGTCGTCCTGGTGGAAAGAAAACCCTCCATTGGCGGCCAGATGGCGAGACTTGACAAGACTTTCCCCACGATGGACTGTTCCATTTGAATACTCGGTCCAAAGATGACAGATGCCGGTCGGCATCCCAGAATAAAGCTCCTCACTCTCTCTGAAGTGATCGACGTCAAAGGATATGTTGGTAACTTCGAGGTCAGGATTCTAAAAAAAGCCCGATACGTATCCGAGAAGGACTGCACCGCTTGCGGCGATTGCGCAGCAGTGTGTCCGGTCGTGCGCCCCGATGAGTTCAACTCCGGTCTTTCTTCGAGGAGGGCCATCTACTCGCCTTTTCCGCAGGCGGTGCCTTCCGCTTATGTAATAAATATCAATGAATGCCTCGGTCACAACCCGGTCGTGTGTGCGAAATGCGCAGAAGTATGCGAAAAGAAGTGCATTAATTTCCACATGTCCGATGAGGAAGTGGTGGAAAATGTGGGCAGCGTCGTAGTCGCCACGGGTCTTGAAGCCTACGATCCTACGGAACTCGACGAGTACGGCTACACACGCTATGAAAATGTGCTGAGCAGCACCGAGTTTGAACGGTTGATAAGCGCCGGAGGTCCAACCGGCGGTGAGCTGATCAGGCCAACGGACAGGCAACCCCCCAGGTCGATCGGGTTCATTCAGTGCGTCGGTTCGCGCTCGGCAAGGAAGGGCGCCTCATACTGCTCGAATGTCTGCTGTATGAACACCGTCAAGAGCACCCTGGTCCTGAAGGAACACTATCCTAAAATAGACATAAAGGTCTTTTATATCGACATCCGCGCTTTCGGAAAAGGTTTCGAGGACCTCTATACAAAGAGCAGACGTCTTGGCGTGCAATATATACGGGGTTTGCCCGGCAATGTGATTGAAACCGCCGAAGGCAGACTGCGAGTTGCCGTCGACAACAGCGCAAGAGGAAAGATATCCTTCCATGATCTTGACATGCTGGTGCTGGCGATCGGCATGAAACCGTCCAAAACCACGAAGAAACTCCAGGAGATGTTTGGACTTCAGCTCTCTCCTGACGGATTTTTTCTGCAAGCCCACCCCAAGCTCCAGCCGGTTGATGCGGCCACCAGGGGCATTTTCTTCGCCGGATGCGCCGAGGGACCGAAAGATATAAAGGAGTCGGTCACCCAGGGGTCCGCCGCCGTAGCGCGTATCGTTCGACTGCTCCATAGTGGAGAAATGCTCTCCGACCCCATTACGGCAGAAGTGATTCCGGAAAAGTGCAAAATCTGCGGCATATGCGCCGAGGTATGTCCTTACGGGGCCATTACGCTTGATGCGCAGCGCAAAATTGCAGCATCCGTAAACCCTGCTGCCTGTTCCGGTTGTGGCGCCTGTGCCGCCGAATGCCCGTTCGATTCGATTGTGATGAACCACTTCACGGACGAACAGATCATGGGGCAGGTTGACAGCGTCCTCTCAGAAAACCCGGCGACCAAGATTCTTGCCTTTGCATGCAACTGGTGCTCATACGCCGGGGCCGATTACGCCGGAGTCGCACGCCTGCAATATCCGCCAACCCTTCGGCTGATCCGAACCATGTGCTCGGCCCGCGTGGACGAGTCTTTCATATGGGAGGGGTTCGCAAAAGGAGCGGCGATAATTATGGTCAGCGGCTGCCACATCGGCGATTGCCACTACATAAACGCCAACCAGTGGACCGTTAAGCGTATCGACAAGATACGCAGGAAAATGGAAAAGCTCGCAATAAGGCCTGAAAGACTCCAGCTCGAATGGATCAGCGCCGCCGAAGCCACCCTGTTTGCCCAGTTGATGGAAAAAATGGAAAAGCTCAGGCGCGAGGTCACACCGAAGGAAATTGCCCGGACTGTGCAACTGCTTGCTGAAAGAACAAAGAAAAATAATTCGGACTGATTTTTTGACGCCAGCATCTACTGAGTGTGAAGATCCACCCTTCCAGCAAACCTGAGGAAAGGTTCAGTCGGCGATCTGCAAAACCGAGATCATTTTTCCTTCGCGGCGATGCTGCGCCCAAAATAGCCGATTTCAAAGTTAAACTGAGGAAATTTCCTGGGAAGGGTCATCAGATTGAACACCATGACCCCAACGGCGAGCCTGTCGAGCCATGAAGATAAAGGCCAGCCGAAGTGGATGGTTATATTTCTGTCAGGCAATTCGTATTGGACAATCCTCAGCACGAGCATAATACGCTGGTACAGGCTGCTCCGGACCAGGGGGAAACGGAAATGGTTCATCATCATTTTGGGCGGGATGCCCTGGCGCGGCGAATAGAAGGTTACGAAAGCCTCGTTGTCTTTTGGCTCTCCGAGGGATTCTTCTCGAGGGCGGCGAAAGATTATGTGTATGTCATGGGAGGATGACTCCGCCAGGTAGAGTATCATTTCCATCTCACTATCGGCTTGGCCGATCTGAACGATTTCCGGCGCTCTTTTCTTTGCCATCAAGCCTCCCGCCACAAGGACAAAAGCGGTTATGCCTGCCCAGAGCGCCGTGCCGTGAGGTTTGTCTATTGCCAGAAAAATGAAGCAGCTTACCAGGATGATCCAGAGAATAAGCGTGCCGACGCGGCTCGTGTAATATGGGATTACTTCCTTGGTGCCGACAAAATAGCGGTAGATCAGAAGCGATCCCATATTGATACAAAAACTCGCTACAAGACCGATTGCATACATGTCGGCCAGAATTTTCTGAGACCCGCTGGTAATGATGATAATCGTCGAAAAGAAGAGCGCATTGAGGAGGTGAATCCGATAGAGTGAGTGGCGCCGATTTGTCACGATCAGCCAGTGGAATCCATAGCGGTGAGCCACGCGCTCCAGCAGTTCGCTGGAGGCGACAAAGGCGGTGTTAACAGCCATAGTCAGAGTGATGCTGGCCAGTCCGGCAACCAGAATGCCAAAGAAGGTCCCGTTGATCTGCGTTGCATAATAGGTGATCAGATCGCCCTCGTGCTCGCTGAAATTAATGGAAGTGCAAAGAACCAGGCCGGCCACCAGGGGCGTCGCGATGCCCACCGTGACGGCCAGGAAAAGATAGGCCTTGTGAATCTCACGCCAGGTTCGTACGAAACCAGCGGTTTGAATCACCGATTCGATCCCCGAATAAGCCAGAATACAAAATGCGATGTGGGATATAAAATTACCGTAATCATGAAGCCAGGAGCCGGTCTCAAGCGGCTTTAACGCGTTGCCGCCCGACTCTTTCAGGCGTGCCAGAGCGTTGCTGTCAAATTCGACTATCCCGGAAACAATAAGGTTCAGGATAATGAATGCGGCCAAAATGAAAACGAAAAAGGTAAATCTCGCATTTTCCCTGATTCCGAGAATATTCAGCCCTGCAATTGCCCAGAGTATTCCGAGCACGAGAAAAACAACCATGGAGGAGGATTCGGAAACCTGAGGGAAAAAAGAAGCCGCATTGAGAATGGCGCTCACAGCCGAGATGCAGGCAGTAAGCGTGTAATCGACCATAATGGAGGAAACGGCCACAAACGACATCATCGGACCGAGCACAAGATAGGAGAAAGAATAGACCCCTCCCCCTATGAGTCCGTTATGCTCCAGGATTTCAGCGATTTCGGTAAACCGGGTGCTCATGAACCGAACAAGAATGCTGGTCAGCGCGATAAAGAATATGGCGCTCGAACCGATGAATCTGTATGCCTCGGCCGGGGCGTAGAAGATGGACGTAAATTCGTCCATCAGGGTGATTATGGCTACGGCCAACCAAGTCAGCCAGATTCGTCCCGTCTGGGAGAAGGTGAGAAGGTTGGGCCTTCGCATGATATACGCAAAAACACCCATCAGACCAAGATTAAGGAACGACAGTATGAGGATTTTCATCTCTTGAATTCTTTACGCTACTTTGGCTCGGGTACTTACATTGGCCATTCGCTCGGATTCCGAGTCGCGGACGGGTATTCTTTAGGCTTTCTGCTTATCTGCCGAAAGCCTGCGGAGGGGGATTGCCATAGCGGATTGATGCCGAAAATGGAACCAACGCAGTAAACTGTGCGGGGTCCGGGTGGCTTAATCCCTCTCGACGCCTGCGGGGTTAGCTGACGGGCTAGGGCCGAAGAGGTTGCCCTACACCGGTTTCCCGGCGTTTTGCCCCTTGTTCATGGTTCCCCCGCTCCAAGTTATTGGACTCGGCGATTTGGCGGAACGGACAATAATACTTTCCTATAGCGGCGTCAATCGGCAAAACAAAGTCAATTTTCATGCCGGATTATTCGTCCATTCTTTAGTGCGCATAGACCCTGGATCTCATCAAACTGCCATTGCCGCCCGAACGATGACGTTTGCCAAAACCATTGCCCTACGCCGATAGTGTATGGATTGATCAAACTGATTATACAGGAGTGACTTTAAAGCTGAGAAGAGAGTGAGAAAAACGTCGTATCATTTTTGTCAGAACCTGATAATGGAACCCATCCCGGTCCTCCCCGATCATGCTGCCTCATAATTCGGCAA
>JBELAB010000106.1:0-12969 GCA_049509275.1 Syntrophobacteraceae bacterium
AAAAAGGTACTTATGGCGGGCGCAGCCTGACCATGGTTGGGAGAAATGTTACGACGCCTATCAACATGACCAAGACGCGCCGTCCAATGAGAAAGAGTATATTAATATTGAATGTCCACTCCCGCCTGAACGGATGAAACCTTGTCAAGGAACAGCGTCGGAAGGACGTGCAAACCCCAAAGGCATTCCCTACTTATATCTGTCAGAAGGCAAAAACACAGCAATGGCTGAGGTTCGACCGTGGGTTGGTTCTTTAATTTCAGTAGGGCAATTCGAAACTCTCCGCGATTTAGTACTTATAAATTGCTCCTCAGAGCACCCTAAAGTTATGTTCTATATTGAAGAACCTGATCCTCTTAAGCGTGAGCAAGCCGTTTGGTATGATATCAACCGCGCATTTTCAAGGCCTGTGAATCCCAGTGATTCTTTAGCAGATTATGCCCCAACACAGATAATTGCAGAACTATTCAAAAATAATGGTTTCGATGGGATCGTATATAATAGCAGTTTGGGTGAAGACTTAAATGTCGTATTGTTCGACTTAGATTCCGTGAGGGGAATCTGCCGTTACCTTTACGAAACAAAGACGGTCAAGTTTAAATTTGATCCATCAAAAAGTCCGTATTGGGAGTGTCAAAATTCTTGATTTATGGCACGACCCCGGTCAGGTTGTCCTCGACAAGGCAATGGCGAAAAGAAATCTTGCATGATGTATTTATATTGTGTAAATACGCCAAATGCGTTATACATTGGACTCAAGAAAAGTACCGTGAGAATCTTCGACGGCATGGAAATCACAGTGATCTACACAGACAGAGACGATGACGAGAGGCGTATTATAACAGCGCGAAAGGCAGAACCTCATGAAAGACGCACCTACTGGAAAGAAATTGAAGGCACCTAAAGGCACAGATTGGGAACGGTTGCGCCATATGAGCGACGCGGAAGTGCATGCCGCCATTGTGACCGATCCCGATGAGCACCCTACGGACGAAGCATTCTGGAAAGACGCCAAGGTCATTTTGCCGCGCCGCAAGGAAGTCGTGACAATACGGCTCGATGCCGATCTGCTTGACTGGCTTCGGCGGGAACCCGGATATCAGACAAGGATCAACGCTATTCTGCGCAGCTACATGAAGGGCCACGGAAACGAGAACCATCACCACTAAAATGGCAATTAACCGCCGGTTTTCATTTGCCGATAGAAACGGACGATGCGATGAAAGAAAAAGGCGTTGAGCTTTTGCGAGAGCTGAGCCAGGCACACGGCGCACCGGGGCAGGAAAACGAGGTGCGCCGGATTTTTCGAAATGAACTTGGTGAAGGCGTATTCACCGACAGGGCCGGAAACATCTTTTGCGAGCGAAAAGGCAGTTCGGGCTATCCCCTGATACTTATTCCTGCACACATGGATGAGGTCGGCCTCATCGTGCAGACCATAATGGATGACGGCCTCATCAGGTTTCATGTGCTGGGCGGCTGGTGGGCGCATACGCTTCTTGCCCAACGAGTGCGAGTCCGCACCAGGGAAAGGGTCGAAATCCCGGGCGTGATTGGTGCAAAGCCTCCTCATTTCCTCTCTGAAGCCGAGCGCGACAAGGTGATGAAGATAGAAGAAATGTTCCTTGATGTAGGCGCCCGTGATGCCGGCGAGGTCCTCTCCTTCGGCATCCGGCTTGGAGACCCCATCGTGCCGGACAGCCCTTTTGTACGGATGCGCAACCCAGACATGCTGCTATCCAAGGCTTTCGATGACCGCGCCGGACTTTCGCTGATAGTTCACGCGGCGTTGGAGACCGCTAAGATGTCCCATCCGAATACGATAATCTTTGCGGGCACCGTCCAGGAGGAAGTGGGAACGCGGGGGGCCAAGGCTGCCGCATCCTCGGCCAATCCCGACCTGGCCATTGTGATTGAAGGCTCTCCAGCCGACGATCTGCCCGGCGCCGGCAAACAGGAGCGGCAGGCAGCCATCGGCCTGGGCCCTCAGATCCGGTTTATGGACTCATCTGCGATTATGAATCGCGAATTCACCGAATTCGTGATCGGGACGGCGGAAAAAAACGGCATTCCCTACCAACTCGCTGTCAGGAGAACAGGCGGGACCGATGCCGCACCTATCCACCTGCATGCTTCCGGGGTGCCCACTGTGGTTGTCGCTGTCCCGGCTCGGTACATCCATACCCACAATACCATAATCGACATCTCGGACTACTTGAACGGTCTGAAACTCATCCTGAAGCTGATCGAAACCATTGACGGGGACACGGCAGGCAGGATCAGCTCTTTTTACGATTGATCCGGCCGATTCAGGCAAGCAAACCCATGCTTCTTTTTTATTACAGCTATCGCAATCTACTCGTCCGGCGCCTCACCACCCTTTTAACGGCGGGCGGCATGGGGCTGGTCATTTTCGTTTTCGCAACCGTTCTGATGCTTGCCCAAGGCTTTCAGCAAACCCTTATCACTTCGGGTAGCCCCGAAAACGCCGTTTTCATCCGCAGATCGGCCGAAACAGAGGTCCAGAGCATCGTCGAACGCAAAGACGCCGCAATCATCGAGTCGTTGTCCCAGGTTGCCGTAGACAAGGAGTGGCGGCTGCTCGCGGGTCGCGAGACGGTCTTGCTCATAAGCCTTCCCAAAAAGGATACCGGCTTGCCGTCAAATGTGCAGGTGCGGGGGGTAACGCACGGGATATCTCTCGAACTGCGGTCCCAGATCAAAATAATCGCCGGGCGCGAGTTCAATGCCGGTTCCTCTGAAATTCTGATCGGCCGGAATATCGCCAAAAAGTTCCGGGTCCCCGGCCTGGGCGGGACCATCAATTTCGTAGGGCGGGCCTGGACGGTTTCAGGCATCATGGAAGCAAGCGGCACCGCTTTCGACTCGGAAATCTGGGGAGACGTCGATACCCTGATGGGCGCCTTTAAACGATCGGTATATTCCTCCGTGATCATTCGGATGAGAGACCCTTCGGCCCTGCCGGAACTGAAGGAAACCGTGCTCAAAGACCCGCGCCTTGTCGAGGAGGCCAGGCGCGAGGACCAATACTACGAGGCTCAATCCGAACTGATGGCCAGGTTTATCCGAATCCTGGGAATAAGCCTGACGCTCATTTTCAGCCTGGGGGCGATTACGGGATCGATGATCACCATGTACGCGGCGGTCGCCGCGCGCACATCGGAGATCGGGACCCTTAGGGCGCTGGGGTTTCACCGCGTCTTCATCCTGCTTGCCTTTCTTGCCGAAGCGCTCTTCTTAAGCCTGCTCGGCGCCGCGATCGGCCTTACGGCCGCCTCGTTCATGAATAAGCTGACGATCTCCACGATGAACTGGACCACCTTCTCCGAACTGAGCTTCCGCTTTATTCTGGACCGCCGCATAATTGCCAGTTCGGTCATATTTGCCGTTGTGATGGGAATAGTCGGAGGTGCGCTGCCCTCTATCAGGGCCGCCCGCATGAATATCGTTTCAGCGCTGAGGGCGAGATAATTTCGAAGAGTGAAGAGTGAAAAGCGAAGGGTGAAACTTTTACCCTCTAACTTCACCCTTCGCACTTCATGCCACACTGGATAGGCCGGCCTGTTGAGACGCGCCGGCCCTTACTCTCATAAAGTTATCCGCTGGCGATAGGGCTTCTTAGCTATCAGATTGTCCACGGACAGGCTGCCTGCTCCGGTAATCATAAGCGCGAGCGCCATGCCTATGGCCAGCAGATGATATTCGAATCCTTCTCCAGATTGTTTCCCAAACCAGTTCATGAAAAACCCGTTGGGCCAGTGAACAAGGCAGATAGCCCCGATCATGTCGCAAAAAACCCCAAACGCACACAACCTGGTCGCAAAACCGAGAATCAGACCCAGCGCGCCGAGTGATTCGGCCGCGATGACGAACAGGGTCAAAAACGCCGGAATGTGATAGTTTTGAGAGAAAGCGTCGATAGTACCAAAAACGCCGCTGCCTGCGAACCATCCGAAAAGCTTCATTGCCCCGTGCGGGAACATGACCGCCCCGAGGCTGACCCGCACGATAAGGTTCTGCCACGTGCCTTGAGTTCTGAAGAACCAATCCATTTCATCCCTCCATGGTTGCCTTATGACTTCTCTGCATCGCGCGCGAAAACATTTTCAGTTTCGTATCGATTTTCATCGCTGAAAATCAATTATTTTACTCGAAGCGGGGGGTCGTGTCTCTATGCAAGAGCGCACATTGGCCGATAAGTTCCAAAAAAGTCATCTCGTGTTCAAAGGACCGGATAAACAACGAGCTTTACAGGGGCGGCATTTTTCTTTAGCCTGCCCCCAAGGGCTTTTGCAAAAGATTCCATAAGAAAAGTTTTGGCCGCATGCATGATGAAACATGCCGGCAGTTACTCCCCAATCCTATATACTATCAGGTATTTTTATGGGAAGAGAAAAAAGAAAATCCTGTTTTGAAAAGATTGATATTTATCCGGTCACCTGTGAGCGGCTTTCCTGCGGCCGGTCCGACCTCGAAGTCCCTGGTGTTCTCATCGAAGGCGGGGCGCGGATTGTTCAACTTCTCTGCGTCTCGGCGTGCAAATCTTGTCTTCGCGCCTTCGCGCCTTCTCGTGCCAAAGTTTCATCGAAAAATCCGATCGTTTCGGTTCATTTGGGGGAAATCAATTTTCAGCCTTGATTTTTTCTGTCTTAGCTTTATATTAATTAGCACTCAACCAAAAAGAGTGCTAGTATGGTGTTCTCGATCGGGTCCCTTGTAAATCCACCAATAATATCAAGGAGTGCAGTATTAGCACTCAACCAAAAAGAGTGCTAGTATGGTGTTCTCGATCGGGTCCCTTGTAAATCCACCAATAATATCAAGGAGTGCAGTAGAATGGCATACAGACCGCTTCATGACAAAGTCATCATCAAACGTTTAGAGGAAGAGGAAAAGAGCGCCGGAGGCATCATCATTCCGGATACGGCTAAAGAAAAGCCCCAACAGGGCAAGGTGATCGCCGTTGGGACTGGAATCGTTCTCAAAGACGGCAAAACCATCCCGTTGCAGGTAAAGCCGGGCGACCGTGTGCTCTTCAGCAAGTACGGCGGCACGGAAGTCAAGTTCTTGGATGAAGATTACCTGGTGATGCGTGAAGACGACATCCTCGGTATTCTCGAATAATAGGCGCAAAGGCAAAGGAGGATCGAAAAGATGCCAGCCAAAGAGATCAAATACGACACTAAAGCAAGAGAAAAGTTGTTGCAGGGCGTTGACATCCTGGCCAACGCGGTCAAAATCACCCTCGGTCCGAGGGGGCGCAACGTGGTGCTGGAAAAATCCTGGGGAGCGCCCACTATCACCAAGGACGGCGTAACGGTGGCAAAGGAAATCGAACTGGAGGACAAGTTCGAGAACATGGGCGCTCAGATGGTCAAGGAAGTGGCGAGCAAGACCTCGGACGTCGCCGGTGACGGCACAACCACCGCTACGATCCTTGCGCAGTCCATCTTCCGCGAAGGCGCAAAGCTGGTGACGGCGGGGCACAACCCGATGGCCCTCAAACGTGGAATCGAAAAATCGGTTGCGGCCGTCGTCGATGCGCTGAAAAAGCTCAGCAAACCCATCAAGGACCAGAAAGAGATTGCCCAGGTCGGTAAGATAAGCGCCAACAACGACGCCACGATCGGGGATATTATCGCCGAAGCCATGAATAAGGTGGGCAAGGAAGGCGTGATCACGGTCGAAGAAGCCAAGAGCATGGAAACCACCCTCGATGTCGTGGAAGGCATGCAGTTCGACCGCGGATATATTTCTCCCTATTTCGTGACCGATCCCGAGCGGATGGAAGCGGTCCTCGATGATCCCGCCATCCTGATCAACGAGAAGAAGATCAGCAATATGAAAGACCTGCTGCCCGTCCTCGAGCAGATCGCCAAGATGGGCCGTCCGCTTCTGATCGTATCTGAAGACGTGGAAGGCGAAGCCCTGGCGACCCTGGTTGTGAACAAGCTGCGGGGTACGCTGAAGGTGTGCGCGGTTAAAGCCCCCGGCTTCGGCGACAGGCGCAAGGCGATGCTCGAAGATCTCGCTGTTCTTACCGGCGGCCAGGTAGTTAGCGAAGACATCGGGGTTAAACTTGAAAACGTTGCAATAAAAGACTTGGGGACCGCCAAGCGCGTCAATATCGACAAGGACAATACGACAATCGTTGACGGAGCGGGTTCGCGCAACGCTATCGAGGGTCGTGTAAAGCAAATTCGCGCCCAGATCGAGGAGACGACCTCTGACTACGACCGTGAAAAACTCCAGGAAAGGCTTGCCAAGCTGGTCGGAGGAGTCGCGGTAATAAAGGTGGGCGCGGCCACCGAAACGGAAATGAAGGAGAAGAAAGCGCGTGTCGAGGATGCGCTTAACGCGACCAGGGCAGCCGTTGAGGAAGGGATTGTCCCGGGTGGGGGCGTTGCCCTTCTGCGCTGCGTGCATGCGCTCGACAAGTTGAAACTCGATGGCGAGGAACTCTTTGGCCTCAACATAGTCAAGCGGGCCCTGGAGGAGCCGATCCGGCAGATCGCAAACAACGCCGGTTACGAAGGTTCGGTTGTTGTGGAACATGTAAAGACCGGTAGTGGAGCATTCGGCTTCAATGCAGAAACCGAAGAATACGGCGATCTGGTCGAACAAGGCGTAATGGACCCGACGAAGGTGGTCCGGTTCGCTCTCCAGAACGCGGCAAGCGTCGCATCGCTGATGCTCACCACTGAGGCAGTCATTGCTGAAAAGCCGAAAAAGAAATCTGCCGGTATGCCCGGCGGCGGCATGGGCGGCATGGGCGGTATGGGTGGTATGGGCGGTATGGGCGGAATGGACGACATGTATTAATGCCTGTAACGAATGATGCAGGGCGGGCAATTTTTGATCCGGATTTTTTGATCTGGAATAACCCTGTCCCGCTTACTGCTGCGAGAGTCTAAAAAACCAGGGCGGATATCCTTCGCCCTGGTTTTTACGATTAAGGGCTTGTCCGTAAATCCTCCGGATGCTTTTCGTTGGATGCTGCATTGATTAACTGCTTTAACAAGAGGTGGAGTGGTATGCGGAAATCGGCCGTTGTTGCAGGACTGGTTTTTCTTGCGGCTTTAGCGCTTACGTCCCTGGCGTGGAGCGCCGACACCATCAAAATGGGCTTTAACATTCCAATGACTGGAGACATTCCCAAGGTTGGTGAATCGTCCAAATACGCAGCAGAGATCCGGATCGCCGAGATTAATGGGACGGGCGGCCTAAAGGTGGGTGACAAGACTTACAGGCTCCGGTTTCTTTACGAAGACAACGAGTCAAAGGCGGAATCCGCAGTAGCCGTCGCGCTCAAGCTGATAACCCAGGACCAGGTGCTCGGAATCATCGGCCCGCAAGCGAGCAAGCAGGCGATACCTGCCGGCGATGTCTGCAACGCCAACAAGACCCCCATGATCTCGGCCTGGTCAACCAATCCCCAGACGACCGAAAACAGGCATTACGTTTTCAGGGCCTGCTTCCTGGACGCTTTCCAGGGACCGGTTGTGGCGAAATTCGCAAGCGAGGAATTCAAGGCCAAAAAAGCGGCTGTTCTCTATGATATCTCAAGCGATTATCCCAAGGGTCTTGCAGAGTTTTTCAAGGGGGCCTTCGAGAAGATCAACGGACCCGGTTCGGTCGTTGCCTTCGAAACTTTCACTCACGGCGACAAGGATTTCAGCGCACAGTTGACCACAATATCCAAGTCCGGCGCGGATGTTCTTTTTACTCCGCAGTACTACGATGAAGTTCCCCTTATCGTTAGACAGGCGCGCGAACTTGGGTGGAACAAGCCTATAGTCGGAAGCGACAGTTGGGGTTCGGCCGAACTGATGAACCTTTGCGGCGACGCCTGCAAGGGATCTTTCTTCAGCACCCATTATGCCGCTGCCGGCGCGAAGGGAGCGACGAAGGAATTTATCGACAAGTATCGCGCCAAATACGGCTATGTTCCCGATGAGGTGGCGGCGCTTACCTGGGACGCAATAAACCTGATGTGCCTGGCTATCCAGAATACCGGCGGGCTTACCGGCAACATCGAAAAGGACCGGGAAGCCGTTAAGGATAAGCTCACCGAGGTAAAAGATTTCGACGGTATTACGGGCAAGATGACTTTCACCCCGGGAGGAAACCCGGCTAAGTGCGCCGTAATAGTCAGGATCGGCGACAGGGGGGACTTTGAATTTTATAAGTCCGTTTGTCCGTGAAGCGGGCTACTATTTTTGTTTGGTTTGTGCCTGCACATACTTACGCAATACGGCGTTCATCATGGTCTGGTAACCTTCGCCCCTTCTCTTGAAAAAATCGATCACGTCAGGGTCGAGCCGCAACGTTATCTGTTGCTTGTGTCTTGGCCAAGGTACTGCTTCGACGAAAAAATCATCACCCAATTCCGGATTATCGGAATAGTCGATTTCATCGTCCTTCATTGCGTCAATGCGTGTCCAATTGGTTCTTGATTGTTTTCTCATATCAGCAAAATCAAAGCCGTGCTTGCGAATATTTTGTTCGTTCTTCTCTTCATCCCACTGGAATTTCACGCTGTTGTAACTCCAAATGTAGTTACAAATAATAATATCGTATTTGCTAAGAAAAGAAAAGCAAACATTTCGCTTGAACCAGGGGGTTGCGGCGGTAGCAGTATTCTTGTTTCCCAGCCAGCATAGAGAGCAACCGCAAAAAACCCGGATCACCGAGATGATGCTCACCCTGGTAAAAGATTTCGACGGTATTACGGGCAAGATGACTTTCACCCCGGGAGGAAACCCGGCTAAGTGCGCCGTAATAGTCAGGATCAGCGACAGGGGGGACTTTGAATTTTATAAGTCCGTTTGTCCGTGAAGCGGCCGGCGAGACGGAAGCGGCCTTTAGTGGCAGGCGTGTGAATTATGGTGAGTGCAGACGATTTCCCTCCAGCACCAAAGAGCCACCAGATCATATCTTGATTTCAGTTGAAATGCCCACCATGTTCGCAATTGGGGTGTAGATGTCGAGATCGACCTTTTCAGATCGGATCGAGACAACCAAAGAATATCTGGTTCTTCTACTCCAACGGCCGAGGGTGTGCCGCTCTTTCCACCAACCTCCAACAGGATAGACTGCAAGAAGACCGCGATGAGCAAGGTCGCCTGCGGTTCCAGTCCATCGGTCGGAATGGACTGATCCTCTATCCCTTAGTTGCGGTCCAAGCAACCAGCCTGCATCACTGGCTGCCGTGGATGTATAGTGTTCTTCCTCCTCCCGTGCCGCCTTGTTGATTCTCGTTCGGAATTCATCAAGAGATTCTGTCGGTAGCTTTACGGCAAACCGAAGGCCGTGTGAGGCATATCGGTGCCTGTACGTCCATCCACGGCGGGCGGGGCTCGGCTCAACAAAATACGATAGGGTTACTTGCATCTCAACCTCAGCCCCACCCATTTCCTCAAGAACGTCAATTGGCCAAGGGATGCTGTGGAGATGCATATCGCTCGTCTTTATTTGACTCCCATCTTTGAAGAAGGGCTGCAATGATTCCTGCACAACCAGTGTCACAGAATTGGAAGCACTCCACATGGCGCGCCCGAGGCTCGGCACCCCGAATCCATAGCACCTAAGCAGGTTGTCCCAGTCATTTCGCACCTTGTAAGGGCTGAATTCCCGGCGCATTGCGTCGGTCCACTCGGCGGAATTGATAATCAACGCCCGGATAGTTTCGGGCCAGTATTCAGGATACAGGCTTTGCAGTATGGCTGCCATTCGAGCGGCTTGCACAGTAGCAGCACTTGTCCCATGGGTTGTCACCAATTGCTTGAAAAAAGGCTGCCAGTAAGTGGTGAGAAGACTTAGGTCATCAAGGGGGACAGCTTCCCGTGTGGCGGGATTCCTGGCCGCATTTCCCCCTTCCATAACGATGTCCGGCTTAATACACCAGGATCGATTCCAAATGAGAGATGTAGTGCTGCTAGGACTCAGAGTGCCAGGTTGGGCAATAAGGTCCCATCCTGAGAGGCCCTCTTCGGTTATGTGAATTCTTTCGGTAAACGCTCCCACAGTCACCACATTCCACGCCTGGGCGGGATCATGGATACCGTCTGTGTGATTGATATCGGGATACTGAGGCCAGTTTTCTTGCTCGATATTCCCGGCAGAGACAAACGTGAGCCTTCTCTCATCGTCCTCAGCGCCCGAACATATTTGATCTAGTTCCGCTGACCATGATGAAGGAAAACCTCGATCTCGAAAATCGGAGGCAGTCACGGCCATGCAGATGGCCCTGGAACGCGACGGGGCTGCAACTTCAGCCCGTCCCACTGCTTCCAGAGTAATAGCACCATATAGATCCGGGTCGTTCCATCCGGTTGGAGGCAGGATCTTCACCGATTCAAGCCGATGTGTGAGCGCAATCCTCTCTTTGGATGCAAGCAGAGAAGGAAGATCCCCGTAAATTGCAAGCCCGGCCATCTCAGTTCCATGGCCGTTGTGATCTGTGGCCGGGGATTTTGGGTGGCAAGTGAGCATGGACCCATCATCCAGAGCAGGTTCGATCAGAAGATGCCGGTTATTCACACCCGTATCCAGAAGACAAACGGCAGGGGCATCCTGATTGGGAAAATCGATTCTCTCTCTTAAGTCCTTCACCCATTCAATCTGGTCGGCGGGCGGTTGGTTTACAAAAAATCCGGGAGGATCTTTCGCCCGGCGCAACTCCGCAATGCAATCAAGAAACTCGGCGGAACGACTCATCTGTGATTTAGTGGCATATGCAAGAACTACGGTCCTATCGGGAAATCGGATCTCGGAACTGCCAACTTTCAGCCCAAGTATCAAGCCGTAATGACGAAACGAACTCAGGATTGCCTGCCGATCTGAACCCGCTCTGAGCCAGACCTCCCACCAGAAGGGATTATCAGATTGTGGAAAAAAATTCTCATCGTCGGTCCAAAAAGATTCGAGAACAGCCAAGTGGATTTCAGAGATGTTGGCGACCAGGTTCTGGTTTTTCGGTTTGCCGCTTGCCAGACTCTCCTTGGCATAGGCTACGAGCTTCTTCGTGAAATAGGCGAGCTTACCCTTCGGGATGAAAACGGTGGCGAGCATAACTTCACCCCGCTGCCGAACCGATGTAAGCTCTATTCCCTGGCGGGTAGATTCAAGACTCTTCAGTGCAAGCTCAAATTCCGGCTCACTTTGGAATTCAAGATACATTCCATTCTGATCGGCAATACCGACGGCTACCCTCGTTTCATCTCGGACAAAAGCTTCCTCTTGTGCCTTACTGATTTGCTTTAAAAGATTTTCACTATGGGCGAGTGGGTTTCTCGACGGATTTGAGATGCTTTGACGGCCTGTTTGGGGAGAAGTATATCGTTCGGTTTTGGCTGTTCCTCTGAGCAGCAGATGTTTGAGTTTTCGTCCTGGCTCCTCTGGCATGCACTCCCCCGTGAGGACTATTGAGGTATGGAGCGACGCTCACCGATTGCATTGAGAATGCACTCCGTCTTTATGGCTGCCGAACCTTCGAGGATCGACTCTTTGGCCGCATCATCGCAGGCGCGTGTGATATCCGCATAGCTCAGCCCGTCGGTGGATGCTAGGACCCGATCCCAATCCACTGCTCTCGTATCGAAAGTGGAAAGTCTGTTTCTAAGCATCTTCTTGGCAAGTTCTGCTGTGGGGAGACTGTATTCGATAACGTCATCGAAGCGGCGGAAAAGAGCGCGGTCCAGCACCTCTCCATGATTGGTAGCAGCAACAATGAGGCTGCTTGATTGATCCTGATCGAAGAGTTGAAGGAATGATGTGAGTATACGGCGCACCTCCCCCACATCGTTTCCGATTGTGCGCTCGCTTCCTATGGCATCGAATTCATCGAATAGGTAAATCCCAGTTGTCCTATTCAGGGCATCGAATACGAGCCGAAGCTTTACCGCCGTCTCACCCATAAACCTTGTTATGAGGCCGTCCAACTGAATGACAAAGAGCGGAAGCTTAAGCTCCCCTGACAGGGCAGATGCAGTCATTGTTTTACCTGATCCGGGAGGACCAGTGAGAAGCAGCTTTCTTCGTGGGGCGAGACCATGGCCGAGGAGCATGTGTTGCTGGCGGTATTCCCGCAGAATGCGCAAAAGGCGCTGGCGCATCGCGTCACTTAGTACCATGTCTGAAATCTTGACCTTTGGGTAGGATGCACAAAGGAGCTCGGATAATTCGCCGCGAGGCGCAGCAATGGGGACAGGACTCTTGCGTTGCTTTGTTCCGGCGCGGGATTTCGCCTCATCAATCAAGGCACGAAGCTCATCAGCAAGGCGGCCATGCCCATGGCGTGCAGCGTGTGCGGCAACCTGCATGGCCACAGCACAAAAACGAGCATCGTCTTCAGCAATATAGCTTTTGATCAATGCCTTAATTTGCTCTGCTGTAGCCATGGGGCACTCTCTAATGGCCTTCTCGCGCAGGAAGCAGGATCGCTGATCTTCAGTGGAATAACATTTCCCTGGTTAGAGGGCTGTATTAACTTCGTTCTCCCTCAGGGAAGATTTCATGGTTAATCTAGTGAAAAAGGCTCTTAGTTTCAAGCAAATAGCGCATTTTCTGGATAATGGCTCAATCAGCCCCTCCAAGAACCAGATTTGGGACCCAGCGGTGAAAATGAAAAACTTTCGATGGCATGGCGTCCAATATGCGATTTTGAATTATAACCCCCAGATCGCTTGTTCAGCTTCCGGCGGTGTATAATTTTTGATCACGGCAAAAAAAGAATTGCCGGAAAAACGGCACGTTGAAATCCAGTCCGATCGTTTTATGTGGAGTGCCAAAGGGTCGGGCCGAAAGCGCCGGGATAAACCGGCAAAGAGTACGGGATGAAAAAGCCCCACATAAAAGGAGGAGCTGCTCCATTATGGCCACGAGTCATGAGGCGGTAGCCGACGGAGATGATGACATCCAGGTTGAAGAATTGTACCTGGCAGGTTT
>JBELAB010000107.1:0-8236 GCA_049509275.1 Syntrophobacteraceae bacterium
GCAGGTGATTAGTCAGGCGTCTACCCCATGCTCGCCGCCACAGCCATCGACATCTCGCGGGGCGTGGACGGCAGGGCCGCCGGCCGGAGCCAGCCCCGGGCTCGATCCGGGGATCTCGACGCAAGGCTGTGCGGGCGCCGGGTTGCGTTTTCGCGTGATAGATTTCCTTGCCGGGACAAAAATTATGTTTTCTTTTATCTCAAAAAAAGAGAGACAAAATCTTTAAGGCGGCTGAATAATATGAGACGAAAAGCGTTAGAGGGCATCCTGGCCGAATTGGGAGTCGTGCTTTTGTGGTCTTCTTTTTCTCTCGCACTCAACACGTGGAAGGTGAGCGACCTGTCGGGTGATGTAACCTTGAGTCGTGGGGATGAGCGGATCGCGGCCGCTGTCGGAATGGATATCTTGCCGGGCGACGCGTTGACGATCATGGATGGGTCCTGGATTGAACTCGTGTCCGCTGCAACATGCGACGTGTGGGAACTCGAGGGTAATCGAAGGTATCGCTTCACCGAACGAGGTATTATCAGCCATGACGGCAAAAATGTTTCCCCGTCTCACCGTCTGTCGGCTTGCTTCGATCCTTCCGGATTTTCGCAGCAGGGGCAGAGAATGGGGGGTGCAATAGAAAGGTCGAACAAATAAACAGGCCACCCACCTTCAGGAGCGTGAAGTTTTTGAGTGAGCCTTTTTCAAAGCCGGACTATCCCTCAAGGAGGTTGGACAATATGAGAGGAATCATTGTTAAGGGCATCCTGTGCGGATTGGGAGTCGTGTTCGTGTGGTCCTCTTTTTCCTTCGCACTCAATACGTGGAAGGTAAGCGACCTCTCGGGTGATGTGTCCCTTGGTCGAGGAAATGAGCGGATTGCTGCGGCTGTAGGACTCGATATCGCAGCGGGGGACAGGTTGACGATCGGAGGTGGGGCATGGATTGAAGTCGTGTTCACAGGAACATGCGAGGTGTGGGAACTGGAGGGGACCAGGCAGTATAGCTTCACGGAACATGAGATTATGAGCAGTCCCGAAGGCGATAGAATTCCACCGAATCACCGCCTGCCGGTCTGCTTCGACCCAGCCGGATTTTCAACAGGCAAAGCGCAGAGACTAGGGGGCATAATAGAAAGGGGCGGGTCGGCCGAAGACGAATTGGCCGAGATCGGGTCCAAATCCAATGCGGCGTTGATTAACCTCATTATTCTCTGTGCGTTGAGCGATGAAGACATCGAAAAGGCCGTGCCGTACTACAAGGAGTTGAAAAAGCGCGCGCCGGGATCTGCGTTTGTCGCAAGCGTGGTGAAAATCTTCGAAGGAAAAACACCTGCAGGGAAGTAAGGGTTGAAGCCGATAGAGCCGCCGACGGATCATTTTCCGCAAGCAGGGGTCTGGCGGAAAGGCAGAGTGAGCCTTAATTTGCGGTATGCTCCGGGGTCATTCGTATCGTAACTTTTCTGTAACCCTCCCCTGCGGTAATATCCGTAGAAATGCCGAACGGGTGAAGAGTGATCGCAGAGTTGGCCAAGGTTTCCAGCCAGTGGAGACAGGTTGTGACGATTGAACAGCTTCTGGACCGGGACAAGGTCCTGGAATTGATTGAACAGGGTACTGGCAAGGGCGTCAAGGTGGGCATCCTCGACAGCGGAGTCGATTTCACTCATTCCGCTCTTGCGGACTCCGTACATCGATCTTTCGAGGTGTGGGAATCCCAGGGTGGTTTCGCGGCGCATGAGGCGCCCGGAACGGACGTTCTGGGCCACGGCACGATGTGCGCCGGCGTGATTCACGGGATCGCCCCTGAAGCGGAACTCTACAATATCAAGACCCTCGACGAGCGGGGACAGAATTCGCCCGCAAAAGTCATCTGCGGGATCCAATGCGCCATTGCCCAAGGCCTTCATGTGCTCAATCTGAGCCTGGTCTCCCTCAACATGTCCAGAAACACCATTGTGGATATGCTCTACTGGGTGGAGAAAGCCTACTATAATGGGATGATCCTGGTTGCAGCCACAGACAACAAGCAGAAACGGGGGTTTCCGGGTGATTATTCATCGGTCATAGCCGTTGATTTTCAGCATTTTCCTGATTTCAGGTCGTTTAACTACTATCTGGGGAAACCGGTTGAAATGGAAGCAAAAGGGGTCTATGTCGAGGCACCCTTTCCCGGAAACACCTACGTTTCGACCACCTGTACGAGCATTGCCTGCCCGCATGTTACAGGAGTGGTGGCGCGGCTTCTGTCCACGATGCCCGGACTCACATCCTTTCAAGTTAAAACGCTGTTGATGGCGGCCAGATCGAGCGGCCGGAAAGCATAGGAGGCTATATGGACATCCTTGACGCAATTGAAAGGGTGAGCAAGGCGGTTGAGGCATTGTCTGACCAAGTCAAAGAATTGAAGCTTCTGGCTTCGGAAGCTCTGCCGTCGAGCCCATATTCCGTTCAGGCCGGATGCCCTGAACCCGACTATCAGCTCAAGATCGTTGCGGGCTATCTTGCTCTTGGCCCCGACCTGGAGCAGGACGAACTGCTGAACACCCTGCTGAGCTGCGCGCAGCACGTGGTGAGGGCTGAAGGGGCGGGTCTGACCCTCTACGACGATCAGAAAGACGTGCTCGTCTTTCGCGCAGCAACTGGGGTTGCCGCCGATAAAATCATCGGCTGGGAGGTGCCCCTTACCAACTCGCAGCACGGCATTGCTTTCAGAATGCGCCAGGTCATTTCATCGACTCCCTTGAACAGGGCGATTGACGAGGCAACGGGTGTAAACTACAGAAACGTCCTGATAGCCCCTCTTCTCATCAACGATGAGGCCATCGGTACGGTGTCGGCCGTCAACAAGATAGCCGCAGACCACTTCACCCCGCAGGACATCGAGGATTACACGGGCTTTGCGGAATTGGCCGCTCACATCATCCGACAGCGCATACGCGAATACAATCTCAAGCAGATCATCGAAGGAAGCGCGGCCAAATTGCCCAGGGAACTCGCGGGGGTGAAGAACCTCACGATCGACGCGGACCTTTTGGAGATAATCAAAAACTTAGCCGCGATGGGGCGCAGGTCCCCCGATATGCTTCCTTTGTGCAAGCAGCTCATTGGCGCTCTGGCCAACATGGGTTGATTTACCCAAGCCCAAAAGCCGGAGATTTTCCGTGTGCGAAGACACCGGCGCGAGGTGAAGAAAGAAACGGCAGACAGATATTTTTGTGATGGAGGAGAGGTCATGACCCTTTTGAGAGGTCCGGATGGGACGCTTTACGAAATTCCCGATGGAGAACTCGATCAGTACGAGATCGCGCCCGAAGACCTCGTGGGCAAGATGGAGGCATCCGGTGTGAAACCGCCGCCAGGAATCAACCCGCAGCAGATCGGACCGCAACGGGTTGTAGCGATGCGCCTTTGTCTGAAGCAGTGATTTAAAAAGAGGCTTCCGCTGGCGGAGGCCCATGGGTCGTGGGAAGAGGTGCCGGCGCGAAGACGATCTAGAATGGTTGGACTTTGGGGCCAAGTTCCTTATATGGAAGACTTATATATACGAAAAAAAATGACCTTGACATGATAGGAGCGGCGACCGTGCGCGCAGCCATGCAGAACGCACAGACATTAAACGTGGTGCGTTTGAAGGCAAGCCAAATGTTAAACGCGTCAGAGAGTCAAGTGAATTTGGTGTCAATGTCTCGCTTCGCGGGGCTTCACCCTACTTCACTTTGTGAAGTGGGCTTGCCAGGCCTCCCTTAACGAAGTGCGGGCGCGTAGCGGGAGGCCTCATAGACAGCCTGGAGCGGTTTCGATGCGTATTGAATCTTTCTTTGAACCTATGGTGTATGTGACGGCCAAAGTTACACATGGCTGCAACCAGAAATGCAACTATTGCAAGGTCGATTCGCTGTCGAGCAAATCCATGAAGATGTCGCTGGAAACGGCCAAAAGAGCAGCTCGTTTACTTATCGAGAACTCCGGCTTTTCTTCCCTGTGGTTCAATATGCACGGCGGTGAGCCTCTGCTTTTGCCCGACGAATGGATCGAAGAGGTGGTTTGCCATGCACGGGAGCTTGCCGGCAAGCATTCCAAGGAGATCAGGTTTCCCATAGCGACCAACGGGACCCTGCTGCCCGAGGAGCGTCTCCTGAAACTCCACAAGCTGGGGATCGACTTTTCGATGAGCTGCGACGGCCCTCCGCCGATACATAATATCATGCGCGGGCGCGGGGCGACCGTTTACAAGACTTACCAATTATTCAGGAAACATAAGATACGGTGCGGCATCATGGCGGTTATCAGCAGGGGCAATTATGACAAGATGAAGCAGGTCATGGACTGGTACCGCGAGCAGGCAATCCGCTCTTTTCTGTCAAATTTTGTCGAAGCCCAGGGGCGCGGGGTAAACAACCATCTTTTGACCGCTCGGGAAATGTATGAAAGCGGAGTTCAAATCCTGGACCACATGTGCGAAACCGATATCTCGGTCTCCAATGACGATATGTTGCGCAAGGTTGCCTGGTTTGTGCAAGGCCGCAAGAATGGCGACGCCCTTGCCTGTCCCAATATAGAATGTCATGCCGGGCGGCATATGGTTGCAGTTGATATGGATGGGAGCATTACGACTTGCGGAAGCGCCGATACTTCGGATTACCTGCTCGGTCACATTGATTGCGATATAGATGAAGATCACTATAAGAATATACTTTATAGATTTCATGATAAGGGAAGGTGGCTTATACGCTGCTTTGACTGTGCCGCCAAGCAGATTTGCAGTCATGGGTGCACGACTGCGTGCAATAAGTCGAACGACTACCGGGGAAATATGTGTCAATATACTCGAATGATATGGACACATTTGTGTGAGCATCCTGAAAAAGCTAATCATATTAACGGAATAATAAGCGGGCGTAAGGCACATTATGGATAGCTTGTCAATGGGACGGCGATTGAGGTCTGAACTCCACGCTCCGCGAGGTGGGTCTTTTGGAATCCGCTTATGAGGGTTGATTGAGGTGTTTGAACCGGAGCAGAACAATTCTAACAAAAAGGAGACGATCATGGCGGTTGTGAGAAGTCTTGAAGGAACGTTTTATGACATCCCTGATAGTGAAATCGAAAAATACAAGGTCCCCGCCGATCAGGTGAAAGGATTGATGGAATCAGCCGGTCAGAAACTGCCGCCGAATCCGGTACAGCAACCGGCGGGAGGAGGCAGGCAAACCGGTGGACAGCCTCAGGTCCTTGTCCAGGTCATAGTGCAATCCCCCGGCGGCGGCGCTCCCCAGCAGGGGCAGCAGGCCCAAGGACCACCGGCGGAAGGCGAGGAGAAGGTCGAGCCTCAGTGGTACTGGATCAACTGGGCAAACTGGGCAAACTGGTATAACTGGTATTAATCGCCTTGAGTGACAATCGGGAATCGCTTTCTTTGTAGTCCAGATCATAAATCCGGTGACGTATTGGTTCCATGTAGTGTGGGTACAGCTTTTTCGTGCCCACACTACGCGCTTCGATCCGGGACCCGAGCAGACCCTGGCGCCCGTTGGGGCAAGACACGAAGGCCCGAAGAAACAGAAAATAGGCGGAGTCAATCAAAAAGGATTCTAGTATATGGAAATGCAAAATCCACAAGGTATGCCAGGGGTTGACCGGTTATCCATAGGGCAGAAGGTTTCGAACGCCCTGTTTTTCTTTGGTTACTTGAAGCCTGTTTTATGGATAGCGATATTGGTTGTATTAATCAACTTGATATCGGCTTCAAGTTTAATACCTATTATGGATTTTGGAAGGATATTGACTGACTACTTCGGAAAAAGAGAGTCGGTGGTGTGGACTTTCATTAGTTTATTTACCGCACCACAGCACGCTATATATATTTACGTTATTTTGGCGGCGCTGCTCATAGTCGTTTCAGGCGTCGTTACGCTTATATCGAATTACTATGGCAGTTATGTGCGAGAGTTTATGTTGAGGAACCTCAGGTTTGACGTCTACAACAGCATCGAGCACCTCAACATGCAATCAGTGAACAAAAGAGGGGCAGGAGATTACGTGCAGGGAATTCACCGTGACGTTTACGCGGTGGATCAACTGTTCAGTGAACTCTTTAACAGGACCCTGCCTCAGACCATATTTGCCGGCGTCGCCTTCGCAGTTTTGCTCAACATCAATTGGGTTATGACCCTGGCATTGTTTGCGGCCGGCTTCGTGCTCTTTCCGGTTTTCACCATCTGCAACATGCATCTGAACCGGCTTTCCGGGTATCTCCGGTACGCCTTTACTGAAATGTCCGATCAGTTGATCGAGACCATAGGGGGATTCCGGGACATTGTGGCCGGAGGGCGTTTCGACCGGTTTGCGGGCCGGTTCGACGATACCCTGAGAAGATCGCAGGGCAGCGCGGTCAGCATTGCCTGGTGGGGGCAGTTCGGGGGCGTAACTACGACGTCTCTGATGAGCCTGTTCAGTGCGGTCCCGATCATCGTGGTGGTTCCCCAACTGTTGAGGGCCAACGCTGCCGGCCAGCCCGCAACGGTTTCCTCCCTTATCGGCGCCACAATCTCGTATGTACTGTTTCTTCAGCAATTTCTGCATATTTATTCGATCATATATAATTTTATTCAGCAGGCGGCCTTGACCGCCCCGAGTTTCCAAAGCCTGCGGATGATGCTGACGCCCGAACCGAGGAAGTTCACACAGATCGCTCCTGCGAAGGCCGGGAGCCCTGCAGCTGGGCTGTCGCCCGTTTTGTCCATAAAGTTCGATGGGGTGTCGATGCGCTTCAACGGCCGTGGGATCTTTGAGGGTCTGGAGTTCTCGATCCCGGGGGGGAAGCTTTCGGCCATTGTGGGTCAGAGTGGATCGGGCAAGACGACGATATTCAACCTGCTGTTGCGTTTACTAGACCCGACAGGCGGGAGAATCCTGATCAATGACCGGCTTTTGGAACAGATCGATGAGAAACAGCTCAAGAAATTGATGGGACTTATTCCCCAGGACCCATTTATTTTTAACTGTTCGCTTCGTGAAAACCTTCTGATGGCTTCAGCCGACGGATTGGACGACAGGTTGCTTAACAGGGCCGTCGATCTGGCGCAACTGCGTGAATTCATCGAATCCCATGAAGGTGGTCTGGATTTTGTCGCAGGACATATGGGCAGGAACCTTTCCGGCGGCGAAAAGCAACGGCTCGCCTTGGCCCGTTTGATCGTGCAGGACCCGGAAATCATTATTTGCGATGAATATACGGCCAATATAGATGTGAAGACAGCGGGGCTGATTCACGAGGTGATGCGGAGCGAATTCTCCGAGCGCACACGCATCATCATTACGCACCAGTTGTACACGATCAAGGGAGCCGATCACATCGTCGTTCTTGATAAAGGGACCATCGCCGAAGCCGGCACACACGAGGAGCTGCTCGCCCAGCCCGGCGTTTACAGGGATCTATGGGAGCTGCAAAAACTTACGTAAAGGGCAAATCGGATATCGGATGCCGGAGTTCGATTTCAGGGCTCCGATGTCCGGCATCCGTAACGGAGGCGGATGAAACGAATGTCCCCGCGATTGTCTGGGTTTCTGCCCAAGTCTTGCCTGGCATTGATATGCATACTTCTGCCCGGCCTGTGCCTTTTGACTGTCCTGCCCGATACACCGACGGCCATTCAAGCAGATACAACAAACGGACGCGAACAGGCGCCGGCGGCGCCGCAGCCGGGATTGCCGCTCAACCCCCCGGATCAGCGTTCGGAGCAGGCTTCGGCGGTCGACAGGATTATCCGGCTGAACATGGAAGTTATCAGCCTCTACAGGCAGGGCAATTTTGAAGAAGCGCTCGCCCGTTGCACCGAGACCTGCGAGCTTGCGAGGCGTGAGCTGGGGGAGGAGCATCCGGAGTTTGCCAGTTGTATCAACAACCTGGCATCAATTTACGAAGTCAGAGGCGAATACGGCCAGGCTGAGCCTCATTTCAAGCAGTCCCTGGAGATATCGAAAAAAGTCCATGGAGAAAACGATCCGGATTTCGCTTTAGCCCTCAACAACCTTGCAAACCTCTACGCAGAAACGGGCAGGTATGCCGAAGCCGAGCCGCTCTACCTTCGTGCCATGGAAATCATTCGCGCCGGCGCGGGTGAGGACAATACCTTCTTTGTCAAAAGCCTCAACAACCTTGCTTCCCTTTACAAGCGGATGGGCAATTATGTTGAAGTGGAGCCGCTCTATAAAAAGGCGGCGGACATTCTGCTGAAGATCTCGGG
>JBELAB010000108.1:0-8212 GCA_049509275.1 Syntrophobacteraceae bacterium
CAGGAAATCTATAAAAGACTGGCCGGGCATTTGGACAACCTTCCCGGCGGCTTTCCACCTACCGGGAGCGGAGTGGAAATGCGCATCCTGAGGAGGCTCTTTACCCCTGAGGAAGCAAAGCTTGCCGTTTATCTTACCCTGCTCGCCGAAGAACCCCGGGTCGTTGCACGCAGGGCCGGGATACCTCGGGATGAGGCCGCTAAGCGTCTGGAGGAGATGGCGCTAAAGGGGCTTATTTTGAGGCAGCAACGGGGAAAAGGCGCCATAAGATACCGGGCGGCTCAATATGTTGTCGGGATCTGGGAGTACCACGTCAACGATCTGGACAGAGAGTTGATACAGGACATGAATGAATATTTACCGGCGCTTTCAGAACAGGGCTGGAAGTTTCCTCAAATGCGCACCATTCCTGTAGGTCGCAGTGTGACTCCCCAACTTAAAGTCCTGCCGTACGAGATGGCTGAAGAACTGGTCCGGGCCCAGAAGAAATTTTCGGTCGGCCCCTGCATCTGCCGCCGTGAGCACAACATGATGGGAAAGGGTTGCGGGAAGCGGGAGGAGAGTTGTTTAGGATTCGGCACGGCGGTGGATTATCTGAAACGCAATGGCATGGGCCGGGAGATCGACCTGAGGGAGACCCTGGATATTCTTAAATGGGCCGATGAGGCCGGTCTCGTCTTGCAGCCCGCCAATGCCAAAGATGCTCTCTGGATTTGTCTCTGCTGCGGCTGCTGTTGTCAGGTCCTGAAAATGTTCAAGCGTCAGGCCAGGCCGGCCGGAATGGCGGCCAGTCCTTTTTTTGCAGCGTATGACCCTGAAAACTGTCAAACTTGCGGCATCTGCGTGGACCGCTGCCAGATGGAGGCCCTGAAGCTCGAAGCCGACAAGGTGCGATTCGATGTCGATCGCTGCATCGGCTGCGGACTCTGCGTTTCCACCTGCCCTACCGATTCGCTGATTTTGGTCCGAAAACCTCAATCCGAACAACCAAAGGCGCCAAAGGATTTTGTCCATGCCGTCATAAGGCTGGGAAAAGCCAGGGGAAAAATCACCACACCAGGACTGATTAAGATGATGGTCAAATCCGGGGTGGATAGAATCGTGACAAAGGTGGACCTTTTCAGTGACGGGCCACAATCGTAAGAGTCCCATGCCGCCCCCGACACACAGCGCAGCCGATCCTGCTTCGACATCCCGCCATTGGTGATGAAGTTTTTGGTTCCGGAGAGAACTTGGGAATCACCGTCTTTTTTTTGCGCGGCAGCGTAGCTGAGCGACATCGGAGCCTGCGGCGGGTTCGGTCAGGGCAAAAGCTGCAAGTTGCTTTTCCTCGATCAGTTGCGGCAAATACCTTTGTTTTTGGGACTCGTTTGCTGCAAGAAGGATTGGCAGGGAGCCGAGTTCCCGCCGTAATCACTTGGGCAATTCCGGAGCCCGTGATCCCCACCCGGATCGCACAGGCTCTTCGGATCTCCATCTGCCCTCTTGCAGTGCAGCAACTAACCTGGACAATCTTGCGAGGTCTCTATAACCACTACTGCGGCTCCGTACTGCCCGTCATCGGTGAGGCTGAGGCGCCAGGACCCGACGCCTTTGTCTGTGCAATATTGGAGAGCGCGCGGAGTCAGGAAAATTTCCGGTTTGCCCAGCGTGTCATGCCTGATTTCGATATCCTGCCAGAGCACCGGCTTTCTAATCCCCAGCCCGAGGGCTTTTACGAAAGCCTCTTTTGCAGCAAACCGCAATGCCAGGCAAGCGGCGCGCTTTTTTCTTCCCGAACAGAATTGCCTTTCGAATTCGGTGAAAACACGCATCTCAAACCGCTCGCCCCAGCGCTCAAGCAGCTTTTCGAGCCTGTCCACCCGCACCAGGTCAATACCTACACCGTAAATCGGCATGGTCAGCCCATCAGTTGGAGCATTTCGCGAACGGCCCGATCCATGCCGATCAACACAGCCCGTGCGATTATCGAGTGGCCGATGCTGAACTCCTCTATTTCCTTTATGTTCCTTAACCAGAGAATATTTTGGTAATCGACCCCGTGTCCGGCATGCACTCCTATTTGCAGTTTCTTTGCCAGCCTTGCTGCAGTAATGAGCTTTTCATACTGCTCCTGGCGGTTCGCAAAAGATTGGGCTTCCGCAAAAGCTCCGGTGTGGAGTTCAATGCAGTCGGTTTTAAGCCTTTGGGCCGCTTTGATGTGTTTGGGATCAGGATCTATAAAAAGGCTGACCGCAATACCACTGCCTTGAAGTGTCTCTATAACACGGGCCAGAGGTGTTTCGAAAAGGACGACGTCGAGGCCCCCTTCGGTCGTCAATTCCTGGCGCTTTTCAGGGACAAGGGTCACCATGTCGGGTTTTATCTTCTGGGCGATTTCGACCATCTCATCTGTTGCCGACATCTCCAGGTTCATTTTAGTTTTGATGGTCTTTCGCAGAATGGCGACATCCCTGTCCTGGATATGGCGGCGGTCTTCCCTGAGATGAACCACTATCCCGTGCGCTCCCGCAAGCTCGGCAAACATTGAGGCGGCAACCGGGTCCGGCTCGGGGGCGAGGCGGGCTTGTCGAAGTGTGGCTACATGGTCTACATTGATGGCGAGTCTTGCCAATTTTGCTCCTCTTCATTAACCTCGCGGAGCGTCGAGATTGAGCTTTCTCTGCGTCCTCGGCGTCTCAACGGTGGACGATTCGGATCATTCATCCGTATCGAAGAACCACTCAAATTGCTCGCCGCAATGGCCAAGCATCGCAAGGAGTTCTCCGGTTTTCAGTTTCATCTCCCTGGCTCCGGCCGGTCCCGCCTCATGATCAAGGCCGAGCAGATGCAAAATGCCATGAATGACAAGCAGGTCCAGCACCGATTCGATCGCTGCTCCAGTCTCAGCGCTCATGGCTCTGGCGGTCTCCGCCGATATGACTACGTCTCCCAGCATTTCGGGGGCGATGTCGCTGAATTCGCCCTCGAGCATCGAAAAGGAGAGCACGTCAGTGGTATGGCCGATCTGGCGGTATTGCCGGTTAAGTCTGGCCATTTCGCCGTTATCGACAATCAGGACGCTCAGTTCCGATTCAGTGTATCCCAAGGCGTCTAAGGTCCGTTTTGCCGCGTTCTCTATTGACCCCGGATTTATCTTTATCCTGCTTTGGTTCGCGACTTGGATCAGGGCCATCCGTTTTTGCCTTTCCGTTTGCAACCGGATATTCAATTCGCTTGTGATGTATCGTAGCCAGTATCTGGTTGAAATGCTTGGCTATCTGGTGGATGTCCTTGAGGGTAAGCTCGCATTCGTCAAGCTGGCCGTCACTGAATATACCGTTTATCAGCCTGTTTACAAGACCCTGAATCCTGGCGGGAGTAGGTTCTGTAAGGGAGCGGCAGGCCGCTTCTACGACGTCTGCCAGCAATACCAGTCCGGCTTCTTTGGTCTGGGGTTTGGGACCGGGATAGCGGAAGTCGTCAGCGTTAATCGGAGGAAGGGGTGAAGCCTTCGCGCTCTGGGCTTTTTCGCGCGCTTCCACCGCCTTGTTGTAGAAAAAGGAAATGAAGCTCTTTCCGTGGTGCTGGCTGATAATGTTTATGATTTCCTTGCCCAGATGGTGCTGCTTGGCAAGTTCTATCCCGTCCTTAACGTGGGAAATGAGAATGAGGCTGCTCATAGACGGGGCGAGCTTCTCATGCCGGTTTTCGCACTCGAACTGGTTCTCGATGAAGTAGAGAGGCTTTTTTATCTTGCCGATGTCATGGTAATAGGCCGCCACTTTGGCCAAAAGGGAGTTTGCCCCGATCGAGTTTGCCGAGGCTTCGACCATGTTGCCCACTATCACGCTGTGATGGTAAGTCCCGGGCGCTTCCACCATAAGCTCCCGCAGGAGCGGCTGATCCATTGTGGCGAGTTCGAGCAGCTTGATGTCGGTCGTGTAGCCGAAGAGCATCTCGGCAAGGGGTGTCAGACCGATTGAGAGAATTCCCGCGAAAATGCCCCCGGACAGCCCAAAAAATGAGTCGCTGAGGACCTTCAGGAATACCCACTGGTCCTGGAGAAAGGCGCTTAGCACGATCAGAATGACGTTCGTAGAGCCCACGAGCAACCCGGTTTTTATGGAGACCATCCGGTTTCCGCACTGCGAAACGCCATGAGCGGCAACGAAGGCGCCGATCATAAAATAAAAGAACATTGAGAACTCTTTGCCGAAAATCATTCCGGAAAAAAGCGTTAGCACCAGCGAGAAAATGAGCGAAACCGTAACACCGAAAAAGATGCAGGCTATCATCGCCCCGGCGCTCAATGGAACGGCATAGATAAAGGTCTTTGTGGAAATTATTCCGGAGCTGTCGCCTATGCTGTCTCCAATCCAAAGCCCCGCCCTGGACAGCATAAGCAGGAAAACCAGAAGTAAGCCCAGAAACAGGCAGTCGTGCAAGTCCATTCGTATATGAGGAAGGCTCTGCCTTGCGACATGCAACACAACACCGATGCAGACCATGCTGAATGTGAAAATCGCCAGGAAGATAAACACCCAGGACCTGGCTGATGAGTTCCGGAGATGGTGCATAAGCTTGAGCATCTCCTCACGGCCAATGCTTTGACCCTCACGCACCAGCATTTCGTTTCGAGCAATTTTAATAAAAACAGGTCTAACCGAAGCGTATGCTTCCTCGCGTTTTTTTTCGGAGGCTTCCAGATTGAACGTAAGATTGGGCTGTAGAAGGGCGGATACAACTGAAGATATCAGCATCAGTTCCCTGACATCCCGGCCCGGTTCCAGCGCTTTCATGACGATCATCTTGCGGGCTTCTTCGATATCCGGATAGGGAATCGGCGGGGGGACCAGGGTCTCTTCACCCGTGTCCAATTTGCGGATCAGAAGGCTTTCGTTTTGCTCGTCGTGACCCCATGCCTTGCTGGCAACAATGCCGCGGTCCATTGTAGTCTTTACGAGATTTTGAATCTTCTCCTGAACTTCCAGACTAAACTGCTGCTCGACGAGACACTTAAAGATGTCGCCTTTGAGAGAGCAGCCAAGAAACTCTTCGAAATCCTTTTTCTTGCCCTGGAGCCGGTCCACATCAGTGGGGGCAACGGAGACCTTACTCGGATCCGTCTCGGATCTGCCGGATCGCCGATCTATTAATTTAAGTGGTTTCCGGCCTGAAGCGGCAGGGAGGGGTTCCGATTCGAGGCCGGCCTGAGCCTCCCGCATCACCTTGAACGATCCTTCGAGTTTGTCGATAAGATTCTTGGTGAGCCTTTGGTCAAAATCATAGACAGTAGGCGACTGGCGTATCGTCTCTTCACGCTTCTTTGCCGTCGCTTCTTCATCTTCTATCAAAAAATCATGTTGCGCCTTTATATTGCGATCTGCAATTTCGCCCAGCCGGTAGCGAGGATTCTCGACTATGAATGAAGGACTCACCAGGGTAGCTATGACAAGACTTAAGCCCGCCAATAGCATCCAGTTCGGGCAATAAAGGTTTTGAAAATTACAGGAAATCAGGCTGGCCAGGAGTTTCAGCCTGGGTTTGCCCCTTGCCTTTTCGGGTTCCCGCTTCTCCCTGTCCATGTTCAGCTTCTCTCGGCGTCCCTGGAGGTGGTCGGGCCTTTTCTTTTTTCGGCTTTCTCGTAGGCGTCGATTATGTCCTGTACGAGTTTGTGCCTGACCACGTCACGTTTTGTGAAATATACCATTCGAATTCCCTGAACTCCCTCGAGCAGTTGGATTGCTTCAATCAGCCCCGAAGGTTTGTTCTCGGGTAGATCTATTTGGGTTATGTCGCCGGTTATGACCGCCTTGGAACCAAGACCAAGCCTCGTTAGAAACATTTTCATCTGCTCGGTGGTCGTATTCTGCGCTTCGTCCAGAATCGCGAAAGAATCATTCAACGTGCGGCCCCGCATGAAGGCAAGAGGCGCTACCTCGATTACCCCTCTCTGGATCAAATTATTTGCGCGTTCGAAGTCCATCATGTCGTGTAGAGCGTCATAGAGCGGCCGCAGGTAAGGGTTCACTTTCTCTGCAAGATCGCCGGGAAGAAACCCGAGTTTTTCGCCGGCTTCAACAGCGGGGCGGACAAGCACTATGCGCCGGACAATATCCTTTGACATTGCGGCAACCGCCATCGCCATCGCAAGGTATGTCTTTCCGGTCCCGGCCGGACCTATCCCGAACGCGATATCATGGCTGCGAATAGCTTCTATGTATTCTTTCTGCTTGATGCTCTTCGGGCTTATAGCCCTTTTATTGGAAGCTATAAAAACCTGGTCGAGAAAAATATCTTTTAGCCGGCGGTTGATATTATCACTTAGGATCTGAATCGCAAACAGGATATCGCTTTCGTAGAGCGGGTAACCGTCTCGGATAAGGTCGGCCAGTTCGTTGAGAAGGCGCTCGCCAATTTCCACATCGGCTCGAGCCCCGGCCACGGTAAGCTGATTGCCACGCAAGTGAACCTGGACATCGAGATGCCTTTCGATTATCTTCAGATTGGCGTTTTGTTCTCCTGCAAGCAACTGAAGCAATCTGTTATCGTCAAAAATAACCTGCATAGAGGTTCTTTGAGGTTGGTTTCTGCGGTCGTAGACTGCCTGGGCCAAAATTATTTTACCCCTGGAAAAGAATATGCGGTTACCGTGTTAAACGGTAACCGTCATTATTATCACGCAATTTTTGCTATGACAACAACCACATTATAAAAACCGGCATTTACTCTTGCAACCGCCCGGGAATGCTGCCAGGATAGAAAGGGAGATCGACAAGCAGGAAGCAGGGAACGGATGCCAAACTCTGCTCCGTGTTTGTTGCTCCCCACTATGCGGCGGCCTTTACTCCATCCCGATGGTGGCCAACTATGAACATTCTCGACTGGGTCCTGATCTGTGCAGGAGCTTTTTGGGTGCTCAGAGGCCTTATGCGCGGCGCCATCTCTCAGATAATCGGTGTCGCCGGCATTTTAACAGGTTTTATTGTAGCCTCGCACCACTATCAGCCCGTGGGCTCTTTTATAACCACGCAGTTTCCTTCTATTTCCAGTACCGCCGCCGGGCCCATCAGCTTCATCCTGCTGTTTCTGTTAACCTGGTTCAGTATTGCTGTTGCGGGCTTCTGGATTGTTAGAGTCTTACGCAGAGCCGGTCTAGGGTTTCTTGACCGGCTCTGGGGCGCGATTATCGGGTTCGGCAAAGCACTCCTTTTTGCGATTGTGGCGATCTTTTGTTTGACGTTTTTTTCCTTCGGCGGCAACCCGCCGATCATCGCACAGTCAATGCTTGCGCCCAGAGTAAGGGATGTCTCCCAATTCCTCTTCAAATTGGCGCCCGTAAAGACTCAGGAGGAGCTTTCCAGAAAGCAGAAGGAGGTCCAAAAGCTGGTCGAAGGAACATCGACTATGATGGACTTCTTCTTTGGACACGCTACTGATTCAAAGGAAAAAGGTGAAAGAAACAAAAACTGACCGCTGGAACGCGATAGAGGAAGTCCTCCGGATAATCGAACGTCTACGAAGTGAAACCGGTTGCCCCTGGGACCGAAAGCAGACCCCTGAAACAATCCAGACCTACCTTGTTGAAGAATCCCACGAAGCCGCTGCGGCAGTGCGGGCGAAAAAAGTGGACGAGGTGGCCGAAGAACTCGGGGACGTCCTCTTTATGGTGTTTTTCCTCGTTTATTTATACGAGCAGCGGGGAGATTTCAGCCTGGAAGAAGTTTGCCGCAGAGTCAGTGAAAAAATGATCCGGAGGCATCCGCACGTTTTCGGTGAAACGAGCGTGAGTTCGGCCGAGGAGGTTAAAGATAACTGGGAAAGGATAAAAGCCGGGGAGAAGCGCGCAAGCGGCAAAACTCAAACCGAACCCGTCCCGGACTCGCTCCCGGCCCTTATTCGCGCGCATAGAATGCTTTCGCGCCTTTCGCAAAAAGAAGATGCGGTTTGGAACGATCTCCGGAAACAGGGGCGTGAATTCGCAAGGGAAAGTACAGAGCTGGCGGGCAAGATCGAATCCGGCCGGCTCGACTCTGCGGATGATCTGGGCCTCCTCCTTGCTCGACTCGTTAATATCGCACGCCTCAAAGGTTGCCGCGCCGAGGATATACTCCATAATTTCCTGCGAAAACTTGAATAGCCAATGCGCGGGTCAATAATCAAAACGCCGGGTCAAAGGACTGGAATGAATTTAGCTTTTCTTTTCAACCTGATAGAGCGAAATGGATAT
>JBELAB010000109.1:0-8192 GCA_049509275.1 Syntrophobacteraceae bacterium
AGCTGGGCGGAAGGCGGAAGGCGGAAGGCGGAAGGCGGAAGGCGGAAGGCGGAAGGCGGAAGGCGGAAGGCGGAAGGCGGAGGGCGGAAGACGGAGGGCGGAAGACAGAGGGCGGACCGTCTTTTCTCCGACTTCTGTAAGGATAATTAACATGAGAATTGCCGATGAAATTTCAAAAGCCTCTCTTTTCAACGGGCTTCCGGCTGAGCAGATTCAGGAGCTGGCCCAAATCTGCCTGGATCAAAGATATGAAAAGGGCAGGGAGCTTTTTTCGGAGGGAGAGATTGCAAGGGGATTTTACCTCGTAGTATCCGGAAATATCAAAATCTATAAACTCTCGCTGGAAGGAAAAGAGCAAATCCTCCATATATTCGGGAGCGGAGAAATTTTAGGGGAAGTCCCGGTTTTTACGGGAGGAAATTACCCGGCCAACGCTGAGGCCATTGAACCCAGCCGGGTGCTGTTCTTTCCAAGGATATCCTTTTTGGGGCTGATAGACAGGGCGCCTGCCATAGCCGTTAACATGCTGGGCATACTTTCTCAGCGCCTGCGCCGGTTCACTCACCTGATCGAGGACCTGTCGCTTAAAGAAGTTCCGGGCAGACTTGCCGCATACCTGATCTATCTTGGCGAGCGGAGCGGAAGCCGGCAAGCCCTCGAACTCGAAATAACGAAGACGCAACTGGCAAGCCTGCTTGGAACGATCCCGGAGACGCTTTCACGGATCCTGACAAAAATGGCCCAGCAAGGGATCATCTCAGTCGAGGGCCGAAAGATCATGGTGCTCGACCGCAAATCATTGGAGTCCCTGGCAGCGGGCGGCAAAGTTCTGATTTGATCTCCCCATGGGGCGGCTCGGAGATGGGGTGATGGGGCCACACGTTGACATCTCACTCTTACCCTTCTTGTCCGTTCGGTTTATAATGAATGCCGTCGCAAGGCGGAATTTCCGAGAGGATGAAAGGCGTCTATGGCAAAGTCTTGCTATTTTGCCGGCTGGCTCATCGAGGGGACGGGAACTCCTGCGCAACAGGCAGGCGCCAGAGCGAATAACCTCCATTCCAAGAGGAAAAAGTATAAACTTGGGAGGTGATCCGTAGATGCAAAAGTATGAAATAATCATTTCTTGGAGCAATGAGGACCGAGTATTTATGGCCGAAGCCCCGGAATTGTCCGGTTGTATCGCTCATGGCGAGACTGAGGGATCGGCGCTCAAGAACATCAAAGAGGCGATCCAGCTATGGATCGATACAGCTAGGGAGTTTGGCGACCCCGTGCCTGAAAATTGGAGCAGACATCATGAAAAAAGAACTTACTGCAATTATCGAACGTGAGGGGGGCGGGTATGTGTCGCTCTGCCCGGAACTGGATATCGCCAGTCAGGGCAGCACAATCGAAGAAGCGCGACAGAATCTTCGGGAGGCAATTGAGCTATTCTTCGAGACCGCCTCACAAAGTGAGATTCAGACACGTTTGCATGAGGAAGTGTACGTGACCCGAGTGGAGGTTTCCGTTGGGTAAGCTCGGTATCCACTCTGGGAAACAGGTCTGCACCATTCTTGCGCGTCATGGGTTCTTGGAGGTGCGTAAACGAGGCAGCCATATCGTGATGCAGAAGCAAATCGCTGACACAACGATCACTGTACCGGTTCCAAACCATGATGAATTGCGCATTGGTACACTTCAATCCATCATCCGCCAGTCCGGTGTGCCCGGGAGTGAGTTCGAGTCATAACGCTTACCGTTAACGACATGCGGAATTTCCGATCTGGCTGAAAAGAACCCATGCAACAAGCCTCCTATTTTGCCGGCTGGCTCATCGACGGGACGGGAGCTCCTGCGCAACAGAATATCCTGATTCGCGTGGAAAACGGCCTAATTTCATCTATTGAAAGGGCAAATCTTGCGGAACTGAAAGGCTTGGGTCTCACAGTTGAAGCATATCCCACCTGCACCATACTGCCCGGACTAATTGACTGTCATGTGCATCTGTCCCTGTCCGGGAAGGCCGATAACAGGCTGCGTTTTCGGCAGCTTCTGAATGATTTCGCGCAAAACAGCCCCCTCATTTGTGAAAGAATAGAGAAAAACCTCAGGTTCGGAATCATGGCGCTCAGAGATGGAGGAGATATCGGGGGGCACACTCTCGCGTATATTAAACAAAACGATACTTCGGACGTCGATGTCAAATGCGCCGGAAGGGGGTGGCGCGCGCCCGGCAGGTATGGAAAGATCATAGGCCGCATTCCGGAGAGCGGCTCAACCCTTGCCGAAAGCATAAGAGCGAACCGGGATGTAATCGATCACATAAAGATTATCAATTCAGGCATAAACAGCCTGAATGAATTCGGCCGGGAGACCCTCCCCCAATTCAGCCGGGATGAACTCGATGCGGCTTTTAAAGATGCGCGGGACCTCGGGCTTAAGGCAATGGTGCACGCGAACGGCAAGCTGCCGGTGCAATTCGCGGTTGAGGCAGGATGCGATTCAATCGAACACGGCTTCTTCATGGGTGAGGACAATATGAAAAGGATGGCCGACCGGCAGGTCTTTTGGGTGCCTACGGCGTTCACCATGAAAGCCATGCGTGCGTATATGCCCGCAGGGAGCGCTCAGTCTGTGGCAGCGTCCAGAATACTGGAAGCTCAGCTTGAGCAAATGGGTCGAGCCCGGGAGCTTGGGGTAAGGCTTGCAGCGGGAACTGACGCAGGATCGTTTGGGGTCAGGCATGGCGCAGCCCTGGCCGAGGAATTGAAACTTATGATCGAGGCGGGATTTTCTGTCGAAGAGGCAATCGGATGCGCAACATCGCAAGGGGCCCGGCTGCTTGGTTTGGAGCACGAATTCGGGCGGCTTGGCCGGGGAATGCCTGCGAATTTTATAATTGTCGACGGACCGCCTTCCAGTCTTCCGGATTCTCTGGGGGAAGTCAAAGCGGTCTATGTAAGGGATAAAAGGATCAGCCGAACCTCACTTGAAAATCCTCGGTAAAATCTTTAGCAGGGGTTTTAATCCCGACAGACGAACTTTCAGCTTTCGTGCATAGAAGAGTTTCATCGCTCCCATGTCTACGTTGTAATCCTTATCCTGTCCGACCCTGAGCGATTTCACCTTTGCTTTGATTCTTTCCAGGAAAGGCCCATAGGCAGATTCGTGGACATAGATTCGTTCAACCCCGCCGCAGGTCTGCCCGCAATTTTCAAGCCCTGCCCACACTGCGCCGTTGCTTGCCCGATCCAGGTCGGCATCTTCACAGACCAGCATGGCGTCGTTGCCGCCCAGTTCCAGGTTGAGAGGCGTAAGGGTCTGCGCGGCTTTGGACATGAGTTTTTTTCCAACAGATACGGAGCCTGTAAAAAACAACTTATCGATTCCAGAGTCGATGAATGCGTCACCGGCCACGCTCCCGGGAATATTTATGAATGAAAAGATCCCGTCCGGAAGCCCGGCCGCACGTACGCAGGCTTCGATCTCCCTTCCCACAAGCTGAGTGCTGGAGGCTGTTTTCAGGATGACCCCGTTTCCGGAAAGGAGCCCCATAACTATTTCTGAAAAGGGAATGGCAAAAGGATAGTTCCATGGAGATATGATTCCGATCACTCCGTAAGGAATTCGAAGAATCCTGCTCCACTTGTTGCAGAGAAGAAAGCTTCCGGGCAGAAGGACTGTGGGTTTCAAAAACCTTTTTGCATGACTTGTATAATAGTCAAGGGCCATTACCGCCGGGAGAAGTTCAGTTGCAAGTGCATCTACCCTGGTCTTGCCATTCTCTTCGGAAATCAGCGCCGCGATTTTTTCAGCATGCTCCATCAGGTGAACCCTAATGCCCCTTAGCGCACGGATTCTTTCTCCCACCGGAAGAGCTGCCCATTCTTTCTGAGCCCTTCGGGCTTTTCGCATCGCTTCTGTTAGATCGTCTACGCAATTTTTTCGGGAGTGTCCAATTATCCGGCCGGTAGCCGGGTTTACGGATTCTGTTGACCTTGTATTCTCCAATCCTGAAAAACTTTGTTTAGTCCGCCCGTGCATGGGGTCAACCTCCCTGCAATACAGTCGTGAATTTTCTCCGATTCGGACAGAAAAGGCCCGTGGAAGGCCGGAAGTCCGTAGATCATACGATATTGCGATCAAAACCGACAAGAAGAATGGAAATCACAAAGGCTCACAATTATATAGAAGAGCGGCGGCAGAGCCGTACACGTTTAAACAGCTTGCAATGCGTCGCATTTATGACTAATTAATCTCCATCCGGAAACAGCTTATAAGGGACTCGCAGTTTCCGAACTGAAAAATCATCGCCATCCGACGGGGGCAACGGATCGCGGAAATAAGTGCTTGGGGGCAAGCATGAAATCATTTGACAATAGCAGTACAATGGCTCGCGCTGCCGATGGGCAAAAGGTTCGAGGGGACGTTCACGTTGGGGTTGGAAGGGAGCCGGCCTCGGGTTCCCCTGAGCCGGTGAGATTGTCTGAAGAAGCCGGTTCGCCTCGTTCGAGACCGGCCGCCACTATCCGCAGTTCCTGGATACCGCAGATAGAAGCAGCAATCCGGAAATCAAACGATTATTTCTTCAAGGTACAGTATCCCGAGGGCTACTGGTGGGCCGAACTGGAGTCAAACGTCACTATAACGAGTGAGTATGTCATGCTCACACGCCTTCTGGGCATTCCCATTGCCGAGAAGCAGAGCGGGATAGTAAAGTATCTTCTCGGGCATCAGAATGAAAACGGCTCCTGGGGTCTTTATTACGGCGACGGCGGCGAACTCAGCACAACAATCGAAGCCTATTTCGCCCTTAAACTCCTTGGGGAAGATCCAAGGTCGGGACCCCTTTCGATAGCGTGGGCCTTCATTCTCCAGCACGGCGGCATAGAAGCTTCCCGCGTTTTCACGAAAATGTGGCTTGCGCAGTTCGGCCAGTATGACTGGCACAAAGTTCCCTCTATGCCGGTCGAGCTCGCGCTCCTTCCCCCTGAGTTTTATTTCAACGTCTACGAATTTTCCAGTTGGGCCAGGGGCACGGCGGTACCCCTTTCGATCGTGCTCTGCATCAGGCCAAAATTCATACTTCCCGGTTCTCTTTGTCTTCAGGAGCTTTTCGTCCCGGTGTATGGCAAAAAACTGGATTCCCGGATAAACAAGCTCTTTTTTGTCTTCGACCGCATTGCAAAAAGACTTGAGAAAAGGCCGATCAGGAAGCTTCGCCGCAGGGCGATTGCGGCCGCCAGGGACTGGATCATCGATCACCAGGAGGACAGCGGAGACTGGGGCGGAATCCAACCCCCCATGGTCTATTCGATGCTTGCCCTCCACTACCTGGGATTTCCGCTTTCTAATGAGATTATGGCAAAGGGGCTCAAAGCCATTGAGGATTTCTGCATCGAGGATGAGGAGGGACTGCGGATGCAGTCCTGTATATCGCCGGTCTGGGATGCGGCGCTTACGGCGCTGGCGTTGCTCGAGTCGGGGGTTAGTCCCGAACATCCGGCCCTCGAAAAAACGGCGCAATGGCTGATCTCCCAGCAGATATTGACGGGGGGCGACTGGCAGTTCAAGAATAGTTCTCCGCCGGGTGGATGGGCCTTCGAGTTTTTCAACTCACGCTATCCTGATGTTGACGATTCGGCCGTCGTTTTGAACGTGCTCAACCGCTTCAGCCCGCAAAGATCCGATGGGCTGGAATCAGCCAAATCGCGCGGGATGGAATGGCTAATGAGCATGCAAAGTTCAAACGGCGGCTGGGCGGCATTTGACAGAGACAACTGCATGGATATCCTTAACCGTATACCGTTTGGCGATACCGAAGCGATGGTGGACCCTCCGACGGCGGACGTAACCGGCAGGGTGCTAGAGGTTATGGGCGGTTGCGGATACGATTGCAGCCATCCTGCCGCAAAGCACGGCGCCGAGTTTCTTAAAAACCTTCAGGAAAAGGACGGGTGCTGGTGGGGGCGCTGGGGCGTCAACTACATTTATGGGACATGGTCAGCCCTTCGGGGGCTGATCTCGATTGGGGAGGACCCGAAGTCGCCTCGCATCAGAGCGGCAATGCACTGGCTAAAAGACCACCAGAACGCGGATGGGGGCTGGGGTGAGACATGCGGTTCCTATAAACTGCCCGAACTGCGCGGCCAGGGGCCCAGCACTGCATCTCAGACCGCCTGGGCATTAATGGGTCTTCTGGCAGGGAATGAAGAAAAATCCCCGGAGGTAAGCAAGGGCATCCAGTACCTTTTAAGGAACCAAAAACCCGACGGGACCTGGGATGAGGTATACTTCACCGGGACCGGGTTCCCTAAACATTTCTACATAAGATATCACAATTACCGGAACTGTTTTCCGCTGATGGCGCTGGGTCAGTATGTGAAGAAGCTGGGGCAGTAGGGAGGCGAGCTTGCCCGCCGGCCCGGGACAAGGGAGAAAGCTGGAAGACGAGTGGTTGCGCAATAACTGTTAAGCGAACAAAAACCACGACATCATTCCGACTTCCGCCGGAATGACGTGAATGAGAGATCTTTTATATTTTGTTCACTTTATTGTGTGGACCTGTAATAAGTGACGGCGGAGGTGCGAATGAGAAAAAGGATCTTCTTCATCTGCGGTTCGATGAATCAGACAACCCAAATGCACCAGATATCCCAGCACCTGTCCGACTACGAGCATTCCTTCTCGCCCTACTACTGCGACGGCTTTGACGAGTTTCTTCGAAAACTCGGGTTGATCGAGTTCACGATCGCAGGCAACAAGGTGGTGGGACGCTGCCGAAGTTATCTGCAGGATCATGGCCTCCTCATCGACTACCGGGGAAAGAACCGGCCCTACGACCTGGTGGTTACCTGCTCGGACTTATACCTCCAGAAGAACATTCGAGACAGCCGGATCGTACTGGTTCAGGAGGGGATTACCGACCCGGAATCCATTATGTTTCGTGTCGTCAAGCGCTTCCGAGTCCTTCCTCGATGGATGGGGGGTACGGCGACTACCGGTCTCAGCCATGCATACCGGGCTTTCTGTGTCGCAAGCGAGGGATATCGCGATTTTTTCATCCGAAAAGGCGTTCGCCCCGAAAAGATCGTCGTTACGGGAATACCCAATTTCGATGACTGCAAAAGATATTGCACCAACGACTTTCCCTACAGGCATTACGTGCTGGCCTGCACGTCGCCGCTGAGGGAGTTATTCCGGCGCGAGGACCGCGAGGCCTTCATACGAAGGGCTGTGGAGATCGCCGGGGGCCGGCAGCTTATCTTCAAGTTTCACCCAATCGAAAATGTCGAGCGCGCCACCCGGGAAATCAGGGCGCACGCTCCGGGCGCCATGGTGTTCGCTACTGGGAGCGCGGAAGAAATGATCGCTAACTGCGATGTCCTGCTCACTCGATTTTCGTCGACTGCTTTTGTCGGCGTTGCGCTCGGTAAGGAGACTTACTCGGACTTCGATATGGACGAATTGCGGCGACTGATGCCTCTTCAGAACGGCTCGGCGGCTTTGAACATCGCCAGTGTCTGCCGCCGGGTCCTCGAGGAGAAATGACGGTTGCGGCCACACATGTGGTGTGTAGATGCCCAAACCCGAAACTCGGGACCTCCAACATGAAGTTCTCCGCAGCAATGACAAGGAGTTGCCGGGAATAGACGGTCCCTTCCTCCTTGACAGCCAGCCGTGTGGATGTTATCGAAAACAGTTCGGAGAGCAATTTCTTATCATCTATCGCGGGAATGATAATTGAAGGCTTTGGTTACAGGAGCGACAGGATTTATCGGGAGCCACCTGGTGGAAGCCCTCGTTCAACGAGGAGTCCAAGTCAGATGCCTCGTTCGGAATAAGAACCATTTAGGGTGGGTGAAGGACTCCCCCGTTGAGTTTGTAGTGGGAAATTGCCAGGAGAGGAATTCTCTAAAACAAGGTGTGAAAGACGTCGATCAGGTGTTTCATCTTGCGGGTGCGATAACGGCCGTCAAAGAAAAAACCTATTTCGAAGTGAATGCCCTGGGTACTGAGAACCTTGTCCAAGCCTGCATCGAAAACAATACCCGTCTGGGAAAATTCATCTATCTTTCGAGCCAGGCAGCAGCAGGTCCGTGTCCGAGCGGTGGGAAGAAAAAGGAATCCGACCCTTGCGAACCGGTCTCGCCCTATGGGAAAAGCAAGTTACTTGGGGAGCGATTGGCCTTGTCCCACTCTCATGA
>JBELAB010000011.1:0-17454 GCA_049509275.1 Syntrophobacteraceae bacterium
CAGCCCGGCGAGGAGCTCAACCTGAAACTTGAGCTCAAACTCATTGCGGACGTTGGTTTGGTAGGGCTTCCAAACGCTGGAAAATCCACCCTGGTTTCCGCTGTCTCTGCGGCGCGGCCCAAAATAGCGGACTACCCGTTTACAACTCTTACGCCTAATCTCGGGGTCGTGCAGTACGACGATGCGCCCCCGTTTGTGATGGCGGATGTGCCGGGGCTTATCGCGGGCGCCCACGAGGGCGCCGGGCTGGGAGTCCGGTTTTTGAAACACATCGAGAGGACCCGACTGTTGGTTCACGTGATCGACCTGTCGGGAGTCCATTCGGACAACCCCCTGGAACCGTTCAAACAGATCGAACATGAGCTTGAGAGCTATTCGGAAAACCTGCGGAAAAAACCGCGAATAATCGTTTTGAACAAGACCGACCTGGTAAATGACGCGAAGAACCTGGCCAAGATCGAGAAAAGTTACCGTGAACTCGGACTCCCCGTCCTCCTGATATCTTCGCTGAAAAGGGAAGGGCTTCGCGAATTGGTACGGCTTCTTACTAAGAGTCTCTCTGAGATGGTAATCTAGTGATTGAACAAATCAAACTAACTCACTATATTAAGCAGAGTTTTGCCCGGGTATCCGCTCTAGAGCAAAAATATCGATTAATCGAGAGGTTAGAATAATGAATTATGACGTTGGGGTTGACATCGGATCGGTCAGCATCAACTGCATCATTCTGGACGAAAATCGTAGAGTCGTCCTGGAAACTCCATATCTAAGACATTTTGGCCTCATCTACGAAGAGACCCGCAAGCTTTTAGAAAATATCGTCCAGCGAATCCGGGGTGAGAATTCCGGCGTGCTCAGATCGGTAAGCTTTACGGGGGTTCACGGAGAGCTGCTTGCCGAAAAGCTCCATGCGCCGTTCGAAGTGGAAACGATCGCTCAGGTGATGGGCGCCATCCATGTGGCGCCCGGCGTGCGCTCGATCATTACGGTGGGAGGCCAGGATGCGGCGGTCTTCCAGTTGGCGCACAGCGGGGACCAATGGCGGTTGGAGTCTTTCAACATGAACGGCCCATGCGCGTCGGGAACGGGTTCTTTCATTGACCAGCAGGCCGAACGGCTTGCTCAGTCGATTTACGGGCCGGATTTTTCGATGGACCAGGAAAAGCTGCAGCAGACCCTGAACGACTTTATCGAACTGGGTCTGAAGAACACCTACCCTGCTCCTGTGGCCTGCCGCTGCACGGTTTTCACAAAATCGGACATGATCCACCTCCAGAACAAGGGGGAGAGTCTGCCCAACATCATAGCCGGCCTGCATTTCGGCAACGCCGCGAATTACATGAGCACCATAATCGGAAACCGGCAGTTGTCAGATCCGATCATATTTATCGGCGCCATGGCCTCCAACCAACTCCAGGTCCAGGCTTTCAAACATTATTTCCCCTCGCTGATAGTCCCGGCCCACCATACTTCGATTGGCGCTCTTGGCGCGGCCATCCAGGCCCAGAGGCAAAAATGTCAAAATGAGGTGGACACCTCGATCCTTGTGCGGGCGGATTCTCAGTCGGTGTACAACTTCCCGAGGGCCGAGCGCCTGGAACTTTCGCTGACCCGCTTTGACCCGGAGAACGGTCTGACGCCGTGGGCAAAGAAAAAGGGAAAACAGGTGGAGGTGTACCTGGGGGTCGATATAGGCTCGACTACGACGAAGTATGCGTTGTTAAACGAGAAAGCCCAAATCCTACATAAGTGCTACGTACCCACGCAGGGAAAACCTATCGAGGTTACCCAGCGGCTTCTGCACACACTGCAGGAAAATGTCGATCAGAAGATAAAGCTCATGGGGATCGCCACAACGGGATCGGGCCGTAACGTTGTCGGAGATTTTCTCAGCGCGGACCTTATCATTGACGAGATCACGGCACACGCCCGGGGTGCGGTTGAAATCGACCCCGAAGTGGACACCATATTCGAAATCGGCGGGCAGGACTCAAAATACATCATGATAGAAAACACCCACCCCCTTGATTTCGATATGAATAAGGTCTGTGCAGCCGGTACGGGCAGCTTTTTGCACGAGCTTGCCAACAAGATGAAGATCAATATTGTCGGGGAATTCCAGGAAATAGCACTTTCATCGAACAGTCCTATCCATCTTGCAGAGCGGTGTACGGTATTCATGGAATCCGACCTCGAGAGCTATCTGCAAAAAGGGGGTGAGCGTCAGGATCTCATAGCAGGGCTTTGTTATGCAATCGTCCACAATTACTTGAACAGGGTAGTGGAAAAGAGGTACATCGGAAAGCGAATCATGTTCCTGGGCGGCCCTTCACTGAACAGGGGAATCGTTGCGGCCTTCGAAAAGGTGCTCAAACGCGAGGTGCTGGTCCCAAGACATCGCGAAGTCATGGGGGCGTTCGGCGCCGCCCTGTCTGTGATGGAGCTTTTCAAAAAACAGGGAGTAGAATATCGGAGGCGCGACCTCGACCAGCTTGCTTCAATGAAGGTGAATTTTACCGAGAGCGTCTGCCATGCGGACAAGAAGTGCCATAACGAGTGCAAGCTCAAGGTCTATAATTTCGGAGAACGCAAGAGCGTGTGGGGAGGTGACTGCGGCCGCTACGAAACCCGGGCCGAAGGAGGCCGTGAGACTGACTACTTCCAGGTTAGACAGGCTCTTTTCGAGCAGGCCCTGGCAGAGGCGGGAAATCTGCTTACCGAAGCCGAAGCCGGGCGCCAGCCCAAGCCGGTCATCGGCATACCGCTTGCCTTGCACTCGCTCGAGTGGGGCGTTTTCTGGGCTCACCTTTTTTCCGAGCTTGGATTCCCGGTGCTGCTAAGCCCGAAAACCACCAACAAGCTGGCTTTCCTGGGGGTGGAAAGTGTGGTCTCCGAGGTCTGCTTTCCTGTCAAGGTTTTCCACGGCCATGTCCGTTACCTTATGGACCGGGCCGAATACCTGTTTCTGCCCAATGTAGTGAACGCGCCTGTCCCGCAGCCGGACGAAATCGGATATTTGTGTCCGCTGGTTCAGAGTTCGCAATACATGTGCAGATCTGCGCTGAACATTCCCGCCAGGAGGATCATTGGGCCTACGCTCCATTTGAAGGAGGACCCGGCAAATCTGGTCTATATATTCGAAAAGGCCTTTGCGCCCTCCTTGAGACCGAGGAGGAGCGAACTGGAAGGGGCGATCTTCAAAGCGTTGGCAAGACAGATGGAATTTAACCGCCGGGTAATTGAGACAGGCAATGAGATAATCGCGCACATCGATCCGGCGCAGCCCGTCTGGATCGTCACCGGCCGCCCATACAACCTGTATGACGACCGGCTGAACCTCCAGTTTGGAAAGCAACTCGCAAAGCTCGGCATCAAGGCGCTGCCGATGGACCTGGTAAGCTCGAATTCCGAAGACATGAGCGATTTCAAGCGCATGTACTGGGGACTTGGGGCCAGAATCATCAGGACGGCAAAAAGGATCCTTCGCACACCAAACTGGTATGGCGTGCATCTTACGAATTTCAGTTGCGGGGCGGATTCCTTCATCGAGCATTTTTACCGTCACCTGCTCAGGGAAAAGCCCTCCCTCATCCTCGAGCTGGACGAACACAGCGCCGTAGCCGGCTTGCTGACCCGTGTGGAGGCCTACCGCAACGTGGTAAACAACCTTCAGGAAAAGCGGATGGCCGGAAAACTCGATCCGGATGAACCGGACTCACTCGAGGAGGTGGGATAGGTATTGGTTCACGCGGAGCTTGCTATGTTGAAGTAAGCCTTGCATTTAGCTGAAAACGGCTATACTCGCTTTGATTTGAGCCAATGGCAAGTTGGTTAACACGAATCAAAGGAGGAGCATAGCCGTGAAACGAAATAAACCAAAGAAGCTCGGCAAGGTCAACGGGAATACGCTCATAGCAACGATTGATATCGGAAAAAAGATGAACTATGGCTATTTCAGAGCGCCCGACGGTCGGGATATTAAGCCATTTGCCTTTTACAATCTGCGAGATGGGTTTGAGAAGTTTTGGGCCAAGCTCGTTGAGTTTCAGAAAGGCCATAATTTGGAAGAGATTGTGGTTGGCTTTGAATCCACGGGACCTTACGCGGAACCCATGCTTCACTTTTTGAAAAAGAAACAGATAACGCTGGTTCAAACCAATCCCGTGCACACTAAGAGGCTCAAAGAGCTGACGGGCAATTCGCCCAACAAGACGGACGAAAAGGACCCAAGGGTGATAGCTGACGTTATTGCGCTTGGGCATGCTTTGACATTGGTTATCCCGATGGGGCCGGCAGCCGAGCTGCGCAGACTCAGCCAAGCCAGAGAGCGAGCTATAAAGAGTCGAACATCTATGAGCAATCAGTTGCAGCATTTGCTTTTCGTGATTTTCCCTGAATTCTTGTGGAAGACGAAGTCGAAGAGCGTCCTGCACCTGGTAGAAAGCTGTCCCACTCCGGAAAGCATTGTTAGAATGGGCATCGAGGCCTTGTGCGCAACCCTCAGAAAGGTAAGCAGAGGGAAACTGGGGCAAAAGCGTGCAAAAGAAATCTTTGAAGCCGCAAAGAAGTCGGTAGGTATCAGCGAAGGCAGGGAGAGTATCCTGAAGGAGATCGGGCATCTTGTTTCGAATATGCGAAACCAGGACGGCTTTATAGATGGCTTGGAAAAAGAGATGAAACATTATCTTGAAAAGATCCCTTACAGCCACAGCATTCTGTCCATCAAGGGAATAGGAGAGGTGACAGCCGCGGGACTGATCGGTGAAGTGGGTGACTTTCGAAAGTTTAGCACGATCTCCGAGATAACGAAACTGGCAGGCCTTGATCTTTATGAAATTAGTTCCGGTCGGAAAAAAGGCCAAAGGCGTATCTCTAAACGGGGTCGCTCTTATCTGAGAAAGGTTCTGTTCTTTGCAGCTATAAACGCGGTGAAGAGCAACGGAATCTTGCATGCAAAATATCAGCAAATGCTGTGCAGAGGTATGGCCAAGATAAAAGCATTGATTGCCATATGTCGCAAACTTCTTCGCATTACCTTTGCGCTTGTTCGGGACAATACCGTGTATGTGAGCAACCATCAACATATGAGTGACTCAAAGTTAGCCGCTTAGGTGAAGACGGGGAGATTATCATTCGCGTCATCGAGGCGATCATATCGACCTCCTCGCGGAGCCTCCATGACTCCCCGTCGTCGCCTTAGTCGCAATGAAGCAAGATTAGGGCTCAACCGAGACCCTCCAATACCAGAGTTTGGCAAGGCGACGTCCACCGTAAACGCAAAGGAAATGCAAATTACAATGAAGGGCAGCCGGAAAAACCCTCTGGCGCTCATAGCGGGCGCATCCGGCTTTGAGCTGTGTGGGGGCTCCAGCCGGATGCGCCCTGGGCAGGCTGCACTCATCACTAACTAAAAACTATTGACATCAACAAACCAGACGCAAACATGTAAGAATAGGACGGGAATCTGCGAGATGGCCATTCAGGGGGCGGCGAATTCCTCACTCGAAGGCGCGAAGAAAGTACATATGGAAATCGAGGAAATCGCCCGGGTGGTGGTGAACTGCGGATACGGGCTGCATAAGGAACTGGGGCCAGGTTTGTTGGAGTCGGTTTATGAAGTTGTTTTGGCGAAACTGCTGGTTGAAATCAAATCCGTTGAGAACCTTGCTCCTGTCCACGGCAAACAGTTGCTGACTTATCTAAGGCTCCTAAACCTGCCTCTTGGTCTGCTCATGAACTTCGGAGCTGCTATTTTCAAGAACGGCATCAAACGGATTGTCAACAATCATTCAGACTTTGCGGCTTCGCGGCTTCGCGTGCACCAAGGTCTACTTGAGGATGTACATACATGACAGTTTCCGGAAAGCAGCATTTTGGACGCTTCCACGAAAAGGTCAAACAGTTTGACGTAACCGGCAAAACCCTGCTCGTCCCGGAGATGGCCCCCTTTGCCTCCCGGTTGCTTGCCGCCTCTTTCCGTGCTGTCGGGGTAAACGCCCTGCTTCTGGAAACTTATAAAGGTCTGGCCCTCGGAAAGGAATTTACATCCGGCAAGGAGTGTTTCCCCTGCCAGGTAACGCTTGGCGACATCCTCTATTTTCTGCGTGGAGAAAAAGAAAGACTTGGAGCTGCTTTTTCAGCGGATAACTACGTATACTTTTTACCCGAGGCTGACGGTCCGTGCCGGTTCGGTATGTATAATAAGATGCAGCGCCTTGTTTTGGACAGGTTCGAGGAGTTTCGGGACGTGCCGATTACCTATGTTTCGACCCGAAACTCTTATTCGGCAGCAGGCATCATGCCTGCGGAAGCCTCCGCCATATTCAGAAAAGTGTGTTATGTAAGTGTAATGATATCGGATGTATTTGACCGCATCGTATGGCGCGTGAGACCATACGAGCTTCGCCCCGGTTTGACGGATTCCTTTATGGAAAAAGCGCTTTCCGCGGCGATCGCCGAGGTTGAACAAAACGGAGCGTCGCTCGAATTCAAAAGGCTTCTTACTATTGTCGAGGATACGGCCTCCACGGCCAAAACGTTTATCGACACCCGGCAGCCAAGGCGTCCGCTGATCGGGATCGTCGGGGAGATTTACGTCCGTACGCATCCGGACTCCAATCAGCACATAGTAAGGGTGCTCGAGCAGTTCGGCGCCGAAGTCGTGGTGGCTTCGGTGGGAGAGTGGATAAACTACATCACTTACGACATGGCCAGGGAGTATAAGCGCCACTTGAAGCTGGCCCTGCTGAAACTGGATTTTGAATCGCTCAGGGGCACCCTGAACAATTGGATCTCCACACAGATCGAGAAATATTATCAATTGGTGCGCCAGCGCCAGGTTTACAACCGGGCGCTCAAATACATCGACATTCACAAAGATCACCGGATAGCGGTACTCGAGAAGCGGCTTGATCGGGATCGGCTCTTCAGCTTTGATATTGGGACCGAATCGGCCCTGAGCATCGGGGCGGCGATGGAGCAGTTACACGAAGGATACAACGGCGTTGTAAACGTATATCCCTTCACCTGCATGCCCAGCGCAGTCTGTACGGCCGTTCTCAAGCCGCTGTTAAACAAAATGCTTATGCCCTACATCAATGCGCCTTATGATGGGGCAATTCAGCCCAACCGGGATATCGCGTTGCGAACATTTGTCTATCAGGCAAAACAACATCTCGAATCCCGGACCTCGGGCAAAAGAAACGGCAAGGCAGCGAAATGTCATATCAAACCATGATTATTAATGCGGCGCATCCGGAAGAGCTTCGGATCGCGGTAGTAGAAGGCCACACTCTCGAACACTTTTTCATAGAAACGGCGACACGCGGCAAGGTTGTTGGAAATATCTACAAGGGCATAATAATCCATATTCAGTCCAGTCTTCAGGCCGCCTTCGTAAATTACGGGACCGATCGCAACGGTTTTCTTCCATTCCCTGAAATCCATCCCGAGTATTACGACTCAGACGTCAAGGATGATGCCAGAATCCAGAACGTGATCCATCAGGGGCAGGAAGTACTGGTTCAGGTGGTCAAGGAGGAACTGGGCTCCAAGGGAGCGCTGCTCACTACCTATGTCTCTCTTGCCGGGCGGGACATCGTACTGATGCCCGGCCAGGACCAGCGCGGGGTCTCCCGAAAGATCGAAACCGGGGACAGGCGGGATCGGATGAAAGAGCTTGCCAGGAGTCTCAAAGTCCCCGATGAGTTCGGGGTGATCCTGAGGACCGCCGCCGAAAGCCGCACCAAGCGCGAAGTCATAAAAGACCTGGACCACCTCGTAAAAATCTGGGAAGAAATAAAAAAGAAGGTCCAGGAGTCGCCCGCCCCTTCCCTCATCTACAAGGAGCAGGACCTTGCGATTCGGGTAATCCGCGACTATTTCGCGGCCGGGATCAAAAACATCCTTGTCGATGACAGGGAGGTTTACCGAAGGGTGAAAGAATTTCTGGAGATCATCAGCCCCAGAAATCAAAAGCCGGTCAGACTTTATAAAGAAGAAGGGCCGATTTACTCCAAATATAACCTGGAAGAGCAGATCGCGCAGATATTCCGCAAAAAGGTGCCGCTTAAATCCGGAGGTTACCTGCTTTTCGATCCCACCGAGGCGCTTGTGTCAATCGATGTTAACTCAGGCCGCACAAGCGCTGAAGGGGCCGTTGAGGAAATGGCCTACAAGGTCAATCTCGAAGCGGCGGTCGAAATACCCCGTCAGTTGAGGCTGCGCGATCTTGGGGGGCTTGTAGTGATCGATTTCATTGACATGCGTGACCAGAGGCATGCGCGTGAAGTCGAGCGCCAGCTCAAAGAGGAGATCAAAAAGGACAAGGCCAAGATCAGTGTAGGGCGAATCTCCAAGTTCGGCCTGCTCGAGTTGTCGCGCCAGCACCTCGGACTCAACATACTGCGCGGCTCTTATAGAGAATGCCCGGTCTGTCAGGGAAGCGGACTCGTGCGTTCATCGGAGGCAACGGCCCTCGACTATTTCCGCAAAATCTGGACCACCCTCATGCAAAAGAGACCCGCTGTTTTGAAAGCAGTGCTGCCTGCAGATGCCGCCAGCTATCTTTTAAACCGCAAGCGGGCCGAGATTGCAAACCTGGAGAACTTATACAAGGCCAGCATAATAATAGAGCCTTCCGAGACCGCGCTGTCCCACGAAGGGCATATAGAAACAACGCCGCACGAGCTCCAGAGCTAGCGCAACGTCAACTAACTTGTAACCCATATTATTGTCAAAACCAGGCTATTGGAGGTTCCGGCCTCCCGTAGCGACATGTGAGCGCGTAGCGCGCAGACCGACCGCTCCTTCTCGACAGCCCACCCACCCGCGAGACGGGGCGGGAGCGGGAAGCCTTCAGCGGGACAAATTGTGCACCGCATTCATGATCTCCACCACCCTGTGTTCATATAGATGATCCTTCAGGGTTCTTTTTCGAGCGTTTCTGGCAACCTCTTTTCGCTCGCCTTCATGTTCCATGTAATACTCGATCTTTTCGATAAGCTCTGCTTCATCGCCGAACCGGACTACTTCATCTCCGGAATAGAGGGGCGGCAAAAGCTCACGGCGGTCGCAGAGCTGAAAACAACCCATGCCTGCAAGCTCGAACGTCCTCGGATTTACGAAATCACCACCGATGGCGCACCGGTCCATCGAGGAGTGAAGGTTGAGGTTTATTTCCGTATTCCTGTAGATAGAGCGGACCTCAGATTCACTTATCCATCGGCTGCCTTCGGTTACGCCAGGGATAGGGCGCCTGTCCCATCCTTCACCGTATATTTTCAAATTATAGGGGGCCAGGGTTTCGAATATCCTGACGCGGTTTGGGTAGGGGGCGCCCATAAAGGAGATGGGCGTCCGAGTGCCGGACTGGACCGGAAATTCATCGATATTATTGTCGAAAGCAACAGGGAGATAATAATGGTTATTGGCTCCGGCCTCAGCCAAAGCCTTCACGAAGGCCCCTGTTTGAATGGAAAAAAAGATGTCAAAATGGGGAGCAATCCGCTTCCAATACGTCAGAACCCTGAAATCCTCCACAAACCAATATAGTGTAATGATTCCTAATTTTCGCAGGTTATCCAGAAGGCATTCATTGAAAAGAGGCGACTGGGCGATCCCGAGTAAAATATCAGGCTTGTCCTTATCGATCTGATCGATCAGCACCCTCTCCAGCGCCCCGACAAAGGCCATTTTGTGATGGTCGTTCCCGGAAGCCATGGCTATTCGGAACTCATCGGCGAATGGTGAATAGTCGATGAACACCGATTCATAACCCAGGCTGGTGAAAGCGGACGCAGTCGCTCTGGCTACCGGAAGTGATCCTCCGGCTAAGGGACCTGTAATCAGAAGTCTCATCGCGCGCGCTCTCTCGTCAGGGCAAAGGACAGTCGGGGCTGAGGTCTATAACTTACATGAAGGCAATGCCCCTGATCGTTTAGACGGTCCATGGCGTTTGAATGTTAAGGGTTATCAGCCACCGAGTGCCGATCTGAGCCGCTCGATGCCGCCGCCGAAGGACTCCACTATGGAAAGCAACCGGGCATAAGCGCCGCTCATGGCTCGAACAAGCTCAGGGGGCCTGTTACAGTCCAGATCGGCCATTTGGAGCATGTGGTAGTATTTAAGTATCGAGTCTTCCGAGGATAGGACGGCTGCTTCTATCGTCTTAAGAATGTCATTGATGGAAACGAGCTGCCCCATGCCCGACGGGGGGCCGGCACACACCCCGGCAGCCTGCTTAAGGAGCCGGGCGGCTTGTGAATACCAGTTGATGCATGCGCTGTTTCTCTCGGATAGCTCCCCCAGCTTTGCCAGGACAGTGTCAGGCCGATAGTGCCCCAAGAGGCTGCCCGCCAGGGCTGACTCATTTCGGGCAAAGCCGAGCGCCGTGCCCCATAACAGCCGGCATACCAGGCCCCGCAGGAAGCGCTCCGATGCGAACCCGGGTTCGGCCGGAGCATACAGAAGCGGTCCGCCGGGGGTAAAATCGGAAATATAGACAGAAAGACCGGGGGAATAGGCCCCCCACGACGGGCGGTATCCCAGCATTTTCTCTACGACCGCTTCTACCGCATCAACGGTGATCGCATCCCGGCAGATCGGATTATCACACATCTGGTCGAGGTGACAAGGCGAGCAAGGCAGTTCGGACTGCAAAACAGCATGTCCCGCCCCGTAGGGCGCAGTCTCCCCAAAATAGGCTGTCGAGAAAAAGAGTCCGACCGTCCCCACCCCTGCCGCAGCGGCCATGTGGATTGTCCCCGTATCGTTGCTGACAAGAAGGGAGCACTGTTTGAGAACGCCCGGCAGTTCGGATATCCCGGTCTTGCCAACGAGATCGATCACGGGAAGTTCCAGCTGGCTTTGCATCGCTTGCGCTAGTTCTTTTTCGCCCCCGCCGCCCAGCAGCACGATTTCAATTTCAGGACGCCGAAGGAGCCGGTTGGCGAGGGCAGCGAAACGTTCAGCCGGCCAAGCCCTGTGAATCATGTTTGCTCCCGGTTGGAGGGCAACCAGCCTTCCTTTTTTCCTGAGGCCGTTTTGGAGCAGCAGGGCATCGCCGTCCCTGACTTCGTTCTCATTAATGTGCATATAGCTCTGGACGGGTTCCGGGCAGAGCCCCGCCATTGCCGAGTGCATATCGACTATGTTGAAAAGGTTCTCTATCCTGCATTTTTGGGAGGCAAACAGATATTTCGCCTGGTCAAATTTAACCTGTCCTGTTGGATTATCGGAATTTACCAGGCCGGACTTTGATCTTCCCTCTGCATTGCCGCAGAAAAAACCGCCGACCCAGTTGTGCGTAAGGTTAATGACGAAGTCGTATTCTTCGAGAAGTTCCGGGTATTCGCTCAGCCTCTGAAAGGGCACTTTGCCCCGCATCGGGGCGACATCGATCGCGGGAAGAGCCACGAGCCGGTCGAAAAACGGCGTCCGTGAAAAGATCCCGCTGAACTCTTTTACACAGAGTAACGTAACATTGCTCCGGGTCCTCTGCTGCTTCAGCAGTTTCAGCACAGGCAATGTCTGTACGCTGTCGCCCATGCGCGTCAATTGGATAATGAGAATTCTCTCCACTATGGGACCTCGGACGGCCAATCGAGTCATTTGTCTTTTTTCAGCAGGGCTTCGAGACCCGCAAACGGCTTGAAGGTCGTTGAGGTATCCGAGTTCTCCCCCGGCGAAAGTTCATCATAGTACTCGGAGTTCAACTCCCGCGAGTGCTCGTTATCATGGCAGAAAAGGCACAGCAATTCCCAGTTGCCGCCGTCAGGAGGATTGTTGTCATGGTTGTGGTCCTTGTGGTGCACGGTAAGTTCCCGCAGCCGTTTTCCTGAAAACTCACGCCCACATCGCGCACAAATCCAGGCAAACAACTTAAGCGCTTTCTCCCTGTAGGTTTTCTCCTGCTGTTCTCGATTTCGCCTGGCCTCAGCGTTAGTCTGGCTCACCTTTCCGGGCATTCTTTTTGTCCCTCCGTTGCTATTTTCCACGTATTCCGCACGCCTGAGCGCAATTTCGCCAAAAAGGACTATGTCTCCAAGAAGGCCGAAGACATCGGAATTATATACGGTTTTGAAATTTCATCCAATTTTGATTTCTTTACTCTCTGACTTGAGCTATTGATTAACATTGCCAATAGGAAAGGAAGCTCATGAAAAAGACCTTGAGAATTTTTTTGTTAGTATGCTTGGCGCTCATTGTGGCCTATGGAGCCGCCAGCTACTGGATAGGGGGGCTGGCTCGAAAGCAATACGATCTGCTGATCGCGCAAACCAACAGCACAAACTACCTCGATGCCTCGACTAAAAGCTACGAACGCGGCCTTTTCAGCTCCCGGGCACTGACCACGTTTACCTTAATCCTGCCCGAGAGCGGGAATTCGATCAAATTCAACATCATCAATTACATCTATCATGGGCCTTTTGTCTTTTTGGAAAACCCGCACATGAAAAGGAGCCTGCGGCCTGTGCTGGCTGTAATCCAAACGCGGCTGGCGCCGGGCAATTCCGGAGAAGCCCTGAAAAAGATACTGGAAAAAATACCCGAGCTTGAAACTTCCGAGATCCTGACTGTGCTTTCCACCGATGGCAGCGGAGAGTCATATTTCGATGTTCCCTCCTTCCAAAAAAAGCTCCCGGACGAAAAAGGCGGACAAATGGACGTGGAATGGAGAGGCTTCATCGCCAAATGTAAATTCGACTTGCAGCTTGGCGAAGTCGCCGGCTCTTACAGTTCTCCATTCTTGCAGGTGGCGGAACAGAATCAACTGCTGGTGGTAAAAGATATTCAGGGCGATTTCAATTCTCATCCCGGTATAAAGGGGATATCGGTTGGATCGGCTGCCTTTTCGATCGGCAGTATCGAGATTATTAAGAATGAGGATACCTTCTTCAATCTGACCTCGTTTGGACTTAAGGCTGAGTCCGGGGTTTCAGGGGAGACGATTAACGGCGCCCTTTGGCTCAGTTTTGAAAAACTCAAAGCACAAGACATGGAACTGGGGCCTTTCGTGATGGAGTTCGATGCGCGGAAGCTGGACGCGGAGGTCCTTTCCCGCTTTCAAAAACTTGTCCCCGAAATGCGAAAAAAAGCTGCCGGGCAGACCGGGAACGCCAACCGGGAAATTGAAAAACTATTTGCGCAGATAATGGTCGATCTGTTTGCAAATTCCCCGGAGTTCGAAATAAAGCGGTTAACAGTCAGGACTGACAAAGGAGATCTCAGCGGCAGGGCCAGGCTGAGCTTCGCCGGCCCTGGAAAAAATCTCGGGGGAAACATCCTGGCTCTTCTAGGCAGTATCGACGCAAGCGCGGAACTTTCGGTCTCAGAGGCGCTGTTATGTTTTGTCGCCGAAAATGTTTTCCGTGACGACTCCGCACAAGATCCTGAATCGGCGAAGACAGGCGCTAATGCGCTTGTCACGAGGCTTATGGAGGCAAAATATATTATTTCGGAGGACGGCTCATTCAAATCGAGCGCAAGCTTCAAGCACGGCGTTCTTACTGTTAATGGGCTCAGGCTGGATTTATCCAACCTGCCCTGATGCCTGCCGGCCCAATTACAGCCCGTTCGGGCGGTCTTCGCCACACGGCCGCAAAATTTTTGCCGATCCCACAAAAAAAAGCGGCCCACAGGGGCCGCCTTTCGAACTGGGGAATGGTTTTTGCCTAATTAAATACTTTGGAGCAGCTTGAGTACGTTCTGCGGCTCGGCGTTAGCTTGCGCCAACATCGCCATTGCTGACTGCTGCAGAATCTGGTTCTTGGTCAGGGTGCTGACTTCAGACGCCATATTCACGTCCTCGATGGTGGATTCTGAAGACGTGTAGTTCTGGATGCTTGTGGTGATGTTGTTAATCGTGTAACTGAGCTGGTTCTGCATACCGCCGACATTACCCATGTAGGCGTTGATCGAGGTAAGGGCCGTGTCGATGGCGTTCATGGCTGCCTGAGCGCTTGCCAGTGTGCTGATCGAGACGTGTTGTGCCGTGCCGCTCACTCCCAGGCAGTCGGTGGTGGCGCCGTTGAACTTGACGACCAGAGTGTTATCAGTGCTGTAGGTCGCGCCGATTTGAAAAGTGATCCCACCCGTTGCCGTTGTGTTTCCATCAATAACGTTAATTGACCCATACTGCGTGGACCCCGCGATCTGGTCGATTTCATTCTGGAGATCCGAAAATTCACCATTCAAAGAGCTCAGGTCGGATGGGCTCTCCTGACCGGATGCTGCCTCGGTGGCCAGAGATTTCATCTGTACCAGAATGTTGTTGATCTGGCTGTATGCGCCGTCGGCCGTCTGAAGCATCGACGTTGCCTGGTTTGCGTTCTGAGAGGCGACCTGCATCGCGGAGATTTTTGCGCTGAACGAGTTGGCGATTGCGTAGCCCGCCGGGTCATCTGCCGCCGAGTTGATATTCAGACCTGTCGAGAGCTTTTGGAGTGAGGATGATACAGCCGAATTGGTGTTCGAGAGAGTGTTCTCAATCGCAAGGGCGTCCATGTTTGTGTTGATTGACATACCTGCCATAACTAGTCCTCCTTGATGTGTAATTTAACTTCCTTGTCAAATCCGTCCCAAAACCCATTCCGAAGTTCATGTTCGCTTTGATTTATGAATCGACAAATCGGACAGGAAACTTAAATCTTTTTCAACGAGGGGAATTTATGGATACCCACCGGATAAAAACTCCACACCTCGCGGAGCGTGGAGCTCTTGAGCGGTAAGCCTCATCTTTGAAAAGAATACGCCCTGGGCGCCCAGTCCCTCCCTCAAGGTGCTGAATAATTGTTCCGATACTGTTAGAATCAGGACTGTTTTGTCGATCAAGACCAAAGACCGGAGGTCAAAATGTCCATTCCCCAATTCCAGAGCGATTCTCCGTTGCTGATCGTGCAGGTGGACAGCCCCCAGGATGAGACAACAGGGGATTTCTACTACAGGACCTTCGCCCCTGGTGCGGGAATGGCTCATTGCGGGGGTGTTTATGTAGTCAATCTTACCTACTACCACCGTTTGAGGCATGAGCTGATGCTCGATGCCGACGTTTTGGTTCTGAACAATATCTGCGATGCGGACCTCCTGCCGGTCTTAAGATACAGGAAGGCCCAGGGGAAGCTCACGGTGTACGAACTTTGCGACGATCTGGAGGCCCTTCCTCCAGCCAGTCCCATGCGGGCTTTCTACCGCCAGCCCAATAATATGTTGTTGATAAAAAGGCTTGCCCACTACTGCGATGCGCTTCAGTTCAGTTCGCCGGAGCTGGAGATGAAATACGGCTATCTGAACCGCAGGTGTTGCGTTTTCCCAAATCAGGTATTGACAGCGTCTCCGGGAAGGCCGCAAAAATCGGAGCAGACAGTGATAGTCGGCTGGGGTGGCTCCATCGGTCATTTTCACGATATGGCAAAGATTTCGGATCGCCTCATCCATTGGATAATGTCCAGGGACAATGTGCGTCTCTATCTCATGTGCGCCGACCCGATCTGGGAACTTTTCGAGGCCCTCCCGGGAGACCGGAAGAAACGGTTTGCCACGGGATCCGTTGATGACTATTACAGTTTTGTCTCACACCTGGATATAGGAATAGCGCCCCTTGAAGACACTGCGTTCAACCGATCGAGGTCTGACGTCAAGTTCCTCGAATTTGCGGCTCACGGCGTAGTCCCAGTCCTCCAGGCCACCGGGCCATACCTTCGATCTGCAAAACAGGGCAGGACGGCATTCTTGTTCAACACGCCGGATCAACTCATCTCCACGCTCGATCACCTGGTCTCAGACGCCTCCGCAAGACTCCGCGTGTCGGCCTCAGCCAGGGATTACGTGCTGCAGGAGCGAAATTACCTCGAGCGTGGGAAAGACAGGGTAGCGTTTTACCGCAGCTTGCTTGCTGCGGCGAAAAAGGGTTGCGAACCATCCGGAGGCAGGGCTGCAAACACCTTCGAGCGTCTGTGTAACTGCGCGGGAGCTAAGAGGACCGGCCGGCATCTGCATCTAAGCTCAACGCGTTACGAGCTTCTTTTGCATGCCGGCATTGTTGCACGCGACCCATCAAACCCATCGAAAGCCTGGAAGATGTTCCAGGAAGCTATGGAGATGGAGCCTTCTTCTTATTTGCCGTACCTGTTCGGGGCTTTCGTTTCCCACGATCCGATCCGGACGCTGAAAAACGCAGTAGAGAGAAACCCGCGTTCCATAGTATCCTTGATTCACTTGGGCAAGGCCTATTTGTGGAAGGGCATGCCCACGGAAGCAATCGAGAGCTTCAAAGCGGCAGCCGATATTTTTCCGGAGTACGAGTTGCCCTATATCGAATGCGCCCGTTGTTTGCACACAATCGGACGCGAACAAGAGGGGGCATCACTTTTGAAAAACGCGACAGATCTTATTCCAAAGGCAATCAGGGCGCCGCAAGGTTTTTTCGAGCAGAATGCAACCCTGCAATGCGGTTTGGATGCGTTGGGTAAGGATATATGAAATTAGGCAGCTTAGATACTTTTCTGCTTGAAGACCCCTTATGGCAGGACAAGATGGGAAAGCCCGTGGTCAATCAGGAGTTCCTTTACGCTCTCCTGCAATACGGCGCACTCGAATGCTGTCACATCTTCTGTCCGGACACAAACAGCAGGGCGCGCTTCCAGGCGCAAATTGAAAACCTGCTGCCAACTGAATTGCGAAATCGCGTGCGGATCTCTCTTCAGGCAAATTTTGTTGATCATGTGGGGAACATGCTCGTGGATTTTATACACCAGGGCGATTTCACCTACCACATGCCTTACCTGATCGAACTGCGCAACCATCTTGGATTGCCGCTGCCCATCAGCGGAGTGACTCACTCCCTCGATGGGGCACGGATGCAAACCCGATTCATACAGATACTTCTTGCGAATCCTAAACACTACGACTGTATCGTGTGTTCCAGCAACTGCGCCAAGGAACTGCTCACGCGAGCATTTTCGATCATCAGGGAAGGTTTTGCTGAGTCTTTTGGCGGGAGTCTCCCTGCGCCGCCGGAGATGATCCAAATCCCACTGGGAATATCGGACCGGGCCTTCCAGGTCAGGGACCGCCGGCAGTGCTGCGATGAACTGGGGATCCCTGCGCATCACTGCATCATGCTCTCGCTGGCCCGGTTTTCGCCTCGCCAAAAAATGGACCTCTCACCCCTGATCGAGATGATACAATGGCTCTGCACGCGGCGTAGACTTCCACCCTTCACGCTGATTCTGGCCGGGGCCGGAAAACGTACCGATCTGGAACTCGTGCACAGTATGGTAGACCGCCTCCAGCTTCAGGACTATGTACGCATCGAAGGCAATATCCCCTATGAAAGGAAAACAACCTTATATAGCGCAGCGGACATATTCATCTCTTTGCCGGATAATTACCAGGAGACTTTCGGCATCACAATTCTGGAAGCCATGTCTCACGGTCTTCCCGTCATAGCCTCGG